>CAYPKQ010000057.1:0-12785 GCA_964411355.1 uncultured Lachnospiraceae bacterium | reverse complement strand
ACCGTGACGAAGCATAAGAGGATTGGGCTTGCCAACAAAATAAGCCTTTTTACCCGTTGCTATCTCGATGGGAGCAACAAGTGAGCCTGTTGCGGGCATGATTCCCTTTTCGGTAACTCCGACAGTATCGGGATTTGCGCCGATGAGCTTTGCACCGCCGCCCACAAGGGCGATCGCCTTTTCAATCTTCTCAAAGCAATAGGTTCTCGTTTCTCCGATGACTACATAATCGGGGTTCACGTCATTCATATATATGCCTCTGTCATAAAGAGCCTTTGAAAGTGCCGCTTCACCTATAACGTATGCGGTACACTGAGGCGCTTGGCTATGAAGGAACTCCGCAGTTGCCATGGCGCTTGTGTAAAAATGATCGGGAGAAACCGAAAGTCCCATTCTCTCAAGCTTCATGCTCAGCTCATGAGGCGTTTTTTCCGGGCTGTTTGTGAGAAAAACAAATCTCTTATCATTTTCTATCATCCAATTTACAAATTCCGCAACCCCCGGGAGTATTTTGTTTCCATGATATATAACTCCATCCATGTCGCAGATGAAGCCTTTTTTACTCTTTATATTTTCCATAAAAAGCCCTCCGTCTTTTATATTTTACACGAACAGTATGAATTTGTCAAGGAGACGGCACTATAATACCAAAATTCAGCTTCATTTTGAGCAAACGGAGAACAGATACTTCTATTCTTTCAGTACTGATTCTGCCTCTCTCCACGGCATCAAGGAGCGCATTATATTGGGTCTCAATATCCGAGCAGCAAAGAAGATCCGCCCCCGCCTCAATGGCAAGGATAGCCGATTCTCCGCTGTCTGTAAAATCTCCGATGGCGCCCATGGAAAGGTCGTCCGTCATTATAACTCCCTCAAAGCCGAGCTCATTGCGCAAAAGCTCGTATATTTTCGGTGAAAGAGATGCGGGATTCTCACCGTCAAGAGCCGTTATCACATTATGAGATACCATCACCACAGGTGCGCCTGCCTTTATCGCTTCTGCAAACGGAACAAGGTCGTTTTCCCGCAGATAATCAAGGCTTCTTGAATCGTATGCAATGCCCGTGTGGGTATCCTCATTGTTTCCGTAGCCGGGAAAATGCTTGAGGGCAGAAAGAATACCGTTTTCGTTCATTCGGGAAACAACAGAAGAAGCATATTCCGCTGTTTTGTCTCTATCCTCTCCCAGCACTCGGTGATAGATAAAATCATTTTCGTCCACCGAGATATCAGCAAGCGGCGCAAGATTGAAATTAAGTCCGAGAGAGAGCAAAAATGCGCTCTTTTCATCGCAATCCGAAAGGATACGCTCCATCCCGCCCTCTCTGTAAAGCTCGGCGGGGGAAGAGAATTTTTCTTCTCTGAAGGCTTTGTAATTGCTAACTCTGCAAACATCGCCGCCCTCCTCATCCACCGCAGTAAGAAGTGATATCTTTGCGGCATCAGAATACGACGCCATCAAGGATCTAAATTCTTCGGGCGTAGAATCTTTAAAATCCCTTCCAAAAAAAATTATGCCGCCAACGCCCATCTCATCTATCAGCTTAACACCCTCTTCCTCTGTTTTTGGATTTCTGGCAAGAAAGAGCTGACCGATTTTTTCACGAAGCGTCATATTTGAGAGAATTTTCACCGCAATTTTTTCATTTTCGGGCTGTGTTTCCACGGGATCGGACATAACCTCGGTTTCTTTCTCCTTCTGCTCTGCTGTGTCTGAATGATATTCGGCAGCCCCCTCGGGAGCGGTTATTATCTCGGTTTTATTCTCACCCCCGCAGGAAGAAAGAAACAGCACAAGCACTAATAATAAAATGACATATTTTTTCACAAATTATCCCCTTTTTACCTTATGTTAAATGAAAATCACACCGATGCTGAAAGAGTATTTTCAGTACCGGTGTAATTTTTACCCGATTTTTGCCCTTGAAATCATTAAATCTTCATTTCGTATATGTCCTGATATCCGTAGGGGTGAAGCACCTTTTCGCCATCAAGGACTATCTCATTTTCGGGTGTGATATATTTTGAGGTCAATGTATTTCCGTCAATTATAAGGTCTCTGAAGCCCCACATCGATTTGGTGGGCGAATCCTTTGCCGCGCTATACGAATAATTACCCGTATAAAGCAGAGCTTTTCCGCCAAAATCATCCCCAAGAGGAACGATATCCGAAAGATGCACATGACCGCCGAAAAGACAAAGTATTCTCTTGTCCTCACGAACCAGCTTTTTGAATTCCTCGCTCTCAAGCTCTGGCGCAAAATGATGTGAGCAGAGAATGACTTTTTTATCGGGATAGCTGTTCATAAGCATCGAAATATATTCGGTATCTGCGGGAGTAAATGTGCCGTCGCTGTGCTCGGTGGGATCAAGATCCTCTCCAAAGGCATCAAGGAGAATGAAAAGGACATCATCGCAGATGATAAAATCCTTTCTGTCATAGCCCGTTATCTCATTCCATTTTTTGTAGCCGTATTGCTCGTGATTTCCCGCAATAAAGCCCATGGGAATACCAAGATCAAAAAGCCTTGACACATACCCTTCCATAAACTCCTTCGTTTGGCTTCTGCCATTTGCAACATAGCAGCCGCCAATGTCCCATTTCCAGAAGTCGAGAGAATAATCTCCAAGAAAAAGAAGCGCCTCAAAAGGATCCTTCTCGTATTCTTCCTTAATATGCTTTATAAGCCGCTCCATTCTCTCCTCTGTGGGAACCCCATACCAATCAACATGGCAAAGATGGGTATCGGAGCATAGCAAAAACCTTTTTCTGCTCATAAAAACACCTCCGTTTTTAATTAAGATAATTTTACCTTACAAAGGCAGCTTTGTCAAGATAAAAAAGTTTTTTTAGCTGATATATTGAAAAAAAGCCGCCAATATGGTAAGATAATAGATAATAATTAAAAAAAGGACGAAAAAATGAATACTGAAAAGATAAATGTAAGAGGAATAAATTTTGATAACCTGACTCTCACCGAGGCGGCGTCTCTTTTGGGAGAGCATATTGAGATCGGAGACGGAATAAAGGCGGTCTATACACCAAATGCGGAGATCGTTCAGCTCTGCATTGAGAAAAATGAATATTATGAGCTGATAAATTCTGCCGAGATGATAGTTCCGGACGGTATCGGCGTTATAAAAGCGGCTAAAATTCTGGGAAAGCCAATGAAGGAGCGTGTTCCCGGGGTGGAGCTTGGAGAAAAGATGATAGAATTCTGCGCAAAAACGGGGCATAAAGTGTATTTTCTCGGCGGAAAGCCCGGAGTTGCGTCACTTGCCGCAGAAAATATGGCAAAAAAGTATCCCGGGCTCTGCACGGCAGGAACGGGAGACGGATATTTTAAAAAGGAAAGCGAGGAAAGCGAGCGAGTGATAGAGGATATCCTTTCCTCGGGAGCGGAGCTTCTTTTCGTCTGTCTCGGAGTACCCGTTCAGGAAAAATGGATATTTGACAATAAGACCCGCCTTGGGGAAAAGATCAAGGTTTGTATGGCTCTTGGCGGAAGTCTTGACGTTTATTCGGGCACGGTCAAGCGCGCCCCCGCAGTTTTCAGAAAAACAGGTCTCGAATGGTTCTATCGACTTATAAAACAGCCCTCAAGAATAGGCAGAATGATGAAGCTGCCAAAATTTCTCCTTGGAACTTACGCTGAAAAGATAAAGAAAAAGTAATAATTAAGGTCGCCGGATGGCGGCCTTTTTTTCGATAAAAAGTTAAATTTAACTGTCATTTTTTGCACAGCGATGTAAAAAAGTGTACAAAAAAAACCATACAAACGTATATTTTTTTATGCTATAATGAAATCACATATACGAAAGGAGAAGTATCATGACAAAAATAATCGCAAGAATTTCGTTCCTCATCACAGTACTTACGCTTTCAGCTGTGATTTTTGCCACTGCTGCAATTGCGGCTATGGTGGATTTTTCAGAGGTTACAGCTCCGGCGAAAGCTTATCTCGCCTGCGAGACAATTGAAAAAGATCCTACCGACTATAAGGTAGGTGAAACAATTACCTTCAGAATTGAATTCAGAAGCGGAAACGATCTTATTTCCGTGCCAAAATTCGATTATTCTATCAGCGCTGAGGATGATACTGCAAAAAGCGGTACTGTCAGCGGTGAAAACGGCTATTTTGAGGTCAGCACCACTATCTCAAAGCCCGGTGTTGTGCGCATAATTGCAACTCCTCGCAATGAGGACGGCACAGAGCTTAAAAACGGAACAAGCTCATACCGAATGGTGGGCGGTGCTTGCGCAAATATAGAAGACATCGAAATGGTGATGGCTGAACCGGATGATTTTGATGAATATTGGGCTGCTTGCATAGACGAGCTTTATACAGTTTTCCCGAATATTCTCAAAATTGAAAAGGATACTGACAATTCCGATTCAAGATACGATGTTTATCGCATTTATTTTGACTGCGTTGGAAAAAAAGAATTTTTGAATACTGCAGCAGCGGGCGAAGAGCCTAACGGTGACACATACGTTGCCGCAAAGCTGACAATAGATAAAGAGATCGCTCCGGGCGAAGCGAAGTTTTCTCTCACCTATCAAGGCGCAGGCGTTTACACATCTCCCGGTGTCTCGAAAAAGGAAGGCTACGTAACGCTTTGCGTTTTTGCTCACAGTATCCTTATGGATCAGGAAGATTCCTATTATACCGAGCTTAAAAGCGGCATACTTCCCGAAAACTATCTCCGCAGACAGAAATATAATGACGATTCGGACATGAGCTATAAAAAGTATATCTTTCTCCGAGATCTTCAGGCTGTCAGATTCCTTAAGGAATTTTTTGGTGAGAACGGCGGCGGACAGGGTACTGTAGATGGTGTTGATACCTCCGCATGGGCAGGACTTTGGAACGGTCTCGATATTGAGGTGACCGGATCATCCCAGGGCGGTTGGCAGTCACTTGCCGTTGCGGCATTGGACCATGACGTAACGAAAATGACTGCAAATGTTCCCGGAATGAGCGATATTTATGCTAACCATTATGAGCCGGGAAGAGATAACTATGATTCGGGATATTATCATTATTCCCAGAAATATTTTGACGGTGCAAGCCTTGCAAAGAGGATCGTCTGCGATTCGTATATAAGAACAGGCTTTGGCGACGAGCAATGTCCCGCCTCTATCGTAATTTGCGTTTACAATGCGCTCAGCTGCAGCAAGGAGCTTAAGATCTGGCAGTGTATGCCCCACGGTCAGAGCAAGACATATGCGGACGGAACGGCAAAGCCCTCATGGACCTTTTCCGAGAATTTCAGCCTTAGATATAGCGACAGTTTTACCTTTGATTGGGATATTTCCGCTATTGAGGGCACGGCAATCTCTCTCGGCGCGGATGGCAAAACCATCACTGCAGAAAGCATCGGCAGCGCAACTGTTTCCTTCGCAAACGGCAGACCTTCAATTACCGTTGAGGTCATTCCTTCGAAGCTTAACATTGCCATTGTCGAGGGAATAAGCGGTGATCTTTCTGAATTTGAGAACGGACTTAATATAGCTTTTTCAAATCGCAGAAGCGAGATGATTCGTGTTGCAAACGGCTGGGATGATTTTGCTTCCGATATCTCGGCAGGAAATTACATCAAGGGTGATATATATTATTTCTATGCAAATGACGGCACAAATATCGCCGCAACGAGAACGGCATCCGCTGCCGCATTGCTGGGTAGCTTCAAGGAAAGCGGAGCAGAATACTGCGCAATGATAGCAGACCCGTCTCTTAACGTCACATCTGCTGCTATGTATGCAATGCAGATGTCCCCCGAAGTATATCCCGATATGTACGTTGTGGGGCAAAGAAGCGATGACGTCTCTGCAATGGGCAGAGCTGCGGCAAATGCTATTCTGTCAACTATTGATGCAAATCAGCCCTACGACGGCAATTCTTACGACGTATATAATACAGACACAGGAAGCAAGCTCCGCGGCAATATAATGGTTGACAGCGGTGAGAAGCTCCCCATTGCGATAGTACCTTCAATGCCCTATTCAGTAAGAGACGGTATAATATATAAGCTGAGCGGTCTTGAGGAAAGCGATTTGTTTGTAATAGACGTCGATTCGGACGGCGGAAGCTTTACAGTGGATGCTGATGAATATATTATCTATCCGGGCGGCATTGCTTCGGGAGAAGAGGAAAATTATTCCTTTATACTTGGCAATGACGGAGTTCTCAGTATAATGGGCAGTAAGCTGACAGGCAATTTCGCTTATCTTGACTATGCGGATAAGATCACCGAAATAAACATTGCAGAAGGAATCACCGAGATCTCCTCGGGTGCTTTTGCGTCGCTTACAGCGCTGATGAAAGTCACATTACCCCATTCACTTGAAAGCATATCGACCGAAGGTCTCGGCGGTGCCGGATTTGAACTTTTCATTTATGAAAACAATACCGCAGCCGCAGGCTTTGCAGAAGAGATCGGCATTGAATACACTTCAATGGGACTTTCCTTTGATGCAGGGGAAAATCTTTTGGCTGTGCTGAAGGATGGAACGCTGACCATTACGGGAAGCGGCAAAACCGTAAATTCGGGATGTACCGCAGGCTACGGAACATGGACAAAATCTGTTTGGTACGACTATTACAATCAAATTACAAGCGTTGTCATCAAAGCTCCCGTAACAACTATTGCCGGCGGCTGCTTTACATATATGACTAAGCTGACAACGGTTGAAATCCCCGATACTCTTACAAAAATTGAGGGACACGGATTTGGCTTCTGCTATAATCTCAAGACGATATTCATAAGCGGAAGCGAAAAGGTCGAGGGAGCTTTTGATCTGAGCAATGTTACGTCTATCGGCACATACGCATTTACTATCTGCAGAGTTTTCGACAAATTGATCTTGTCGGAAAATCTAAAAAATATTTCTGATTATGCCTTCAGCTCGAATTCAGCGCTCTCAATTGTGGAAATTCCCGAGGGAGTAACTTATATCGGCACAAGTGCATTTTCTCATACCCAGTCAAACGCTCCCGGAGTCAAGACCGTTTTCATTAAGGGCAGTCCGGAAATCGGTGGTGCATCAACATTCAAGGATATTGAAGGCACAAAGATCTTCTGCGCAAGCGAATATACCTATAATATACTGAAGAGCTATGATTATCAGTATGCCGAGGTGATATTTGTTGACGGATTTATAGATTATGGCATAGAAGACGGCTTTTTTTGGACAATTGATAAAAATTACAAGCTTTCTGTACTCTCTTCGGGCTATATTTCCTTTGTGGATTGTCCTTGGACTGAGCATCTTGGCACGATAAAGAGCATTTCGGTTGAAAATGGGGCTCTTACCATAGGTTCGGGTGTTTTTGCCGGTCTTACAGCACTGGAAAAGGCAGAGCTTCCGTCAACGATAACGTCTGTTGCCGTAGATGCCTTTAGCGGAAGCCAAAACTTCACCCTTTATGCCTATGAGGATAGCACGATCGATGAGCTTGTAGAAAACAATGATAATATAAATTATGTTTCCCTCGGCGCTTTCGGCTATGCCGGAGAAAATCTGCAGTGGAAATATTCCGACGGAGTTCTTGAGATATTCGGCACGGGTACAACGGTAAATCCGGGCACGGGCGGTTACGGAACTTGGGTCAACTCAACATTCTATAAGTATTATAAAAATATTACAAAAGTCATAATCGGTCCTTCGGTAACTACTGTTTATAACGATGCCTTTGCAAATATGGACTCGCTTCTTACAGTCGAGATTCCTGCAGGACTTACAAAGCTTGGCACTGAAGCGTTTGCATATTGTGATAAGCTGCTGACAATATATATCAGCGGAAATGAGCCTGTCGTGGGAACTTTTGACCTTTCAAATATTACCTCACTTTCAAGCTATGCGCTGCATTCATGTACTGCAGTTAAGAACATAATTCTCGGAGATATCGCAACCATCAATGCGCACGCATTCAGTAAATGTACTGCACTTGAAACTGTAACGGTAAACAACACGAATGCTGTAAATGTCAAAGAAAATGCGTTCTATGAGTCAAAAGTGATCAACCAAAATATGAAAGCTGTCACCTTCACAGGTCCAATGACAGCAACTGCAACATCCTTTACAGATGTAGCTATGAATATTTATGTTGCAAGCGCTGAGGACGCAGAGATTTTCAATGAGCTTGGATATACAAACGCAAGAGCTATTTATCTTACAGGCTCGGGAAGTGCCGTTACCCACGAGGGCTTCTCTGTAAGAATTGCGGATTACAACGGACTCAGAAGCTTCTTCAAGTTTGACAAAAACATCGCTGCCGCAAACAAAAACGGCGGTAACACACTTGTGGAGCTTGGCGTAATAGTCGCTTCCAAGGCAAATTACGATACCTACGGCGCAGAATTATCTGCAAGCGGCAACGAATATGTTACACCTGATAGCAAGATAGTAAAGAAAGCTGTTTATAAGGGCGAAAAGCAGGTTGGAAGCATTCTCGGTGAAGATTCCTCCGCAATTGAATTTGCGTTAACTGTGACTAATTTTACCAATAATTATACCTCTGATATCTATTTCTGCGCATATGAGATCTGGCAGAGCGCAAGCGGTGAAATATCAATTTTCTATACCGATTGCGAGGACGATGACTACGACTGCACTAATATTTATGAAATAAGCATAAATATGTACAAGAACGGTCTTGTTAATGCAGAAAATGATAACGAAGATATCGTTTGGGATCTTCTCAGCGAAGCAGGCGCAGTTACGCTTACTGCAGGTACAGATTATACCTTGACAGAAGGCATTACAGACCTTGACGGAAACGCATTTGGCGAAAAGTTCACATTCAGAGATGTAATCGCCGTAAAGCAATCGTCAAGCACATCTACAAAGCTGCTTACTTTCAGCAAGGGTGACGTGACAATAACATTGCTTCATGACCCTGAAGGCGGATATATAGCAGTTTACAGACCTATTGGAGAGACCGGCACAGTTCCGAGCGTTGCAAGCTCTGCTTACAACGGCGGACGCGGAAATCAGCTTCACAGCAATTTCGGTTCGAATTATACACACAACAGCACCTCTTATACTGTACAGACCGCAAGACCAAATCCAACATTATCGTCCGATGTGTATAAGAACATCCACACGGTTATTATGGACTACGGTATCAAGAGCATAGGACAGGGCGCATTTACCAATAACGGATATACAAAAACATATATCTATCCCACTACTCTTGCAACTTTAAGCTCTCATACCTTCTATGCTTCAACGGGAATAACTACTATGTTTATGGCAGATCCACTCAATTCTTCGAGCTTTGAAGTTGGACTTGTTGATCTCAGCGGTATTTCTTCCGTTGGAACATCGTATCTGTTCACAACAGGTATAAATATTGTTAAGCTTCATCTGCCCGGAACATTGACTTCGATATCGGATTCATTTATTTCTGTCGGCAGCAAGACCACCTCTGCGCTTCAAAAGGTATGGTGCGGTGACACCGCAGAGCCCGATGCCGGAATTATTGATCTTTCCGGAGCAAAAATAGCCTCTATTAAGGGAGCGGCTTTCAGAGGTGCTAAAAATATTTCAACTCTTATTCTTCCCGACAGTTGTACATCAATCACCTCAACTGCATTCAACGGCTCCAACGGCGGCAGTGAGAAGAACTCCATTATGTCAAGCTTCATAGCTATCCGTCAAAGTACAAAAGTGGATGCAATAGCCACGTATTGCGGCACAAGCATCTCTTACACGGATCTTAAAGGAACTGCACATTAAAACTAAAGTACATCCCTAAAAAAAAAGGGACTGTGTCAAATGCTTACCGAAAGCAAATGACACAGTCCCGATTTTTTAACCAATAATTCAAATTTTAATAATTCTGTTAAACAGTAATTTGCCGAACGGTTGCCGAGGACGCTGTCAGGTGAAGTTTTGATAAAACTTTCGGGGGGCGGTTCAAAATCACCCTTTTTTTAACAAAAATTATTCTTCGGGAGCAGAAACACCCTCTTCGCTATCGTCTGCGACCATTTTTCCGTTCTCAAAAAATCCAGTATAGGTTCTTCCGGATGCCCAGGTATAGGTTCCCTCACCATTCAGCGTGTTATCCTTAAAATGACCCGTATAGCTCTCGCCATTCGCCCAGCTATATGTTCCGTAGCCGCTTCTCTGGTCATTTTCATATTCACCTGTATAGATATCACCGTTTGCGAAAGTAAATGTACCGCTTCCGTTTTTCATGCCGCCAAGATATGTTCCGTCATAGCTTGAGCCATCAGACCAATAGGAAAATCCCGCGCCGTTGCGTTGATCGTCCTTGAAAAGTCCGGTATAATATGAGCCGTCTGCCCATTTATAAGTTCCATAACCGCTCTTTAGACCCGAAACAAGCTCACCTTCGTAGCTATCTCCATTGGCAAAGGTGAATTTTCCGCTTCCCGTAATAAGGTCACCGTCAAAATCACCGGTGTAGGTATCGCCGCCCGCATATGTCATCTCGCCCACGCCGTCCCTAAGAAGGTTTGCAATATCTCCCTTATATACCGAGCCATCGGAATAGGTGAGAGTATTGTTCTTTTTATCCAGCTTTGCAGTGAGTCCGCCGGGGTAATATACCGTTCCCTTATATGGCTCTCCGCCTGCTGTCATGCCGAAAAATTTGATCTCGCCGCCGTCTGCCGCTTCTTCTCTTATAAGCTTTATCCCGCTGACAAAGAGCGCTCCGATTATCACCGCTGCGCAAACAAGGGCTATTATGAATATTATCAGTATTCTTTTACCCATTCTCATGCGGTTTCTTGGAGTGCGCTTTGATACGCTTACGGTTTTTTCTCCTCTGTTCATATTTTTATCTCCGTTTTTACAAATTTTACAGTGCTCCGTCAATAAGGTTCAAAAACCACGGCACAAGTGCAAAGAGCATTGCCGCCATGATGATGCAAACGGCAATGGTCAGAATATAGCTGAGGACTCCGCTTCCCTTCTCGGAAAAGAGCTTTACCATCTCTTTTTCCCTATCCTCGGGGATATAATATCTGTCCGAGACGGGATTCGGCTTAAAAGAAACAAGCTTTATCTTTTTGCCGCTCTCAAGCTCTGCCCTCATTTTTTCGTTATAGGCGTTTTTTTCAACAGAATATAACATTCTGCCGAGTGTTCCGTGCCCAAGGGAATAAATAACACCCTTTTCGCCCGAAAGACCGAGTTCGGTGAGAGTTTTCGCCTTCTCGGGGCAGTTTGCGCCCGCACAGTGAAGTGCTCTCACCATTTTTCCCGGTACTTTTTTCTTATAAAGTGCAACAGTGGCGGCAATGATGATTCCAAGCATTATTGCGAGGATCATCATGCGGTATGTCACTATACTGTTTCCAAAGGAGAAATTCTCGTATTGCATATCCGAGCCGCCATAGAGCAGTTCGATGAAAAATTCCTTTATCTTTGACATAAAAATTACTTGATTACGTCAACACCCATATACTTGCGAAGCGCTTCGGGAACTGTTACAGAGCCATCCGAATTCTGGTAGTTTTCAAGGATAGCCGCAACCGTTCTTCCGACAGCAACGCCCGAGCCGTTAAGTGTATGAACGAGTCTCGGCTTTTCACCTGCTGCGGGTCTGTACTTGATATTAGCTCTTCTTGCCTGATAATCCTCAAAATCAGAGCAGGAGCTTATCTCAACATATCTGTCATAGGAGGGCATATATACCTCAATATCGTATGTCTTTGCGCTGGAGAAGCCAAGGTCGCCCGTGGAGAGGCAAACTACTCTGTATGCAAGTCCAAGTCCCTTAAGAACTCTCTCTGCGTCATTTGTAAGCTTTTCAAGCTCCTCATAGGATGTTTCGGGAGTGGTGAACTTTACAAGTTCTACCTTATTGAACTGATGCTGGCGGATAAGACCTCTTGTATCTCTTCCCGCACTTCCCGCCTCTGCTCTGAAGCAAGCGGAATATGCGCAGTAGGAAATGGGAAGGTCTGCACCGTCGAGAATTTCATCTCTGTGCATATTGGTTACGGGAACCTCCGCTGTGGGGATAAGGAAGCAATCGTTATTTGCAACTCTGAATGCGTCCTCCTCGAATTTGGGAAGCTGACCCGTTCCTCTCATGGAATCTCTGTTTACCATGAAAGGGGGGAATATTTCGGTATATCCGTTTTCTGTATGTGTATCCAGATAATAGGAGATTACAGCTCTTTCGAGTCTTGCGCCAAGTCCTCTGTAGAAATGGAAACGGGGACCAGAGACCTTTGCGGCAGTTTCGGGATCGAGAATACCAAGCTCCTTGCCAAGATCCCAATGGGGCTTAGGCTCAAAATCGAACTTTCTGGGCTCACCTACGCGGCGAAGCTCAACATTATCGCTATCATCAGCACCCGTCTGAACGCTTGCGTTAGGTACATTGGGGATGGAGAGAAGGATATCGCGGATACGTGCGTCGATGGCATCGATTCTGTCGGTATCCTCCTTTACCTTCTCGGAAAGTGCTTTCATTTCAGCAAAAATGGGAGCAACGTCCTTGCCCTCCTTCTTCATCATGGGCACCTGCTTTGAGATCTTATTCTGTTCCGCCTTCTTTGCTTCGGTGTCTGCAATGAGGGCTCTTCTTTCGCCATCAAGAACTATCAGCTCGTCGATCTCTGCACTGTAATCCTTCTGTCTTGTTTTAAGTCTTTCCTTAACATATTCTGTGTTTTCCTTAATAAATCTGATGTCAAGCATTTTTTCTACCTTTACCTCTCGTTTTTTGTATAAATGTAATTTATTATTGTTTAGTTTTCATCAAAGAGATCCGAGCCGCAAAGCTTGCGGAGTA
>CAYPKQ010000056.1:0-12904 GCA_964411355.1 uncultured Lachnospiraceae bacterium | reverse complement strand
TAGGCTTCAAATTCCTCGAAAACTTTAATTACCCCTATATTTCAAAGAGCGCAACCGAATTCTGGAGACGCTGGCATATGTCTCTCGGCTCTTGGTTTCGTGACTATGTTTATATTCCCCTTGGCGGAAACAGAGTTTCAAAATGGCGCCACATCTTCAACATTTTTGTTGTTTGGTTTCTTACCGGCTTCTGGCACGGCGCAGAATGGATTTTTATAGTTTGGGGTCTTTTCTTCGGAGTTTTGCTTATCATAGAAAAATTCTGGCTCTATAAATTCCTTAACGGCAGTAAGGTCATAGGTCATATTTATACCCTTCTCGCGGCTGTTCTCAGCTTTGTGGTGTTCAATGCCACAGATTTTGCCGAAGCATTTACCTATATCGGCGGAATGTTCGGAGCGGGCAATATTCCCTTAGCAACAAACGAGATACTTTATCATATAAGAAGCTATGCGGTCATATTCATAATGGCTTTTGTGGGCGCAACCCCCGTCGTCAGAAATACCGCAATGAAACTCTCGTCCTCCGAAAAGCTCGGAAAGCTTGTGAATATCGCAGAGCCGATCTTCCTCATTGCAATTTTCCTCATAGTTGTGGCATATCTTGTTGACGGCTCTTTCAGCCCATTCCTTTATTTCAGATTTTAACGGAGGTACAGTTTTATGAATACAAAAATAAAAAATATTATAGTTTGCGTTTCAATGGCTGTTATCCTCTTTTCCCTGACAGCACTCTGTCTCTTTATGCCAAAGGATGATTTTCTCGATGCAGAAAGACGTCTGCCCGCAGAATTTCCCGAGGTGAGCCTCGAAAGCATCATGAAGGACGGAGTTGAATATAACGACAGCTTCATGTCAAAATTTGAAAAGTACGCCATCGACGCTTTTCCTTTCAGAGATGAATTCAGAACTCTCAAAGCGATTTTTTCGAATTATATTATGCTCCGGAAGGAGAATAACGGCATCTATTTTGCCGACGGCTATGCTTCAAAGCTCGATTATCCTCTAAAGGATGAAATGGTCGATCATGCAGCATCAAGATTTGAATATATCTACAAAACTTACCTTGAGGGCAAGACCGACAATATCTATCTTTCCATCATCCCCGATAAGAACTATTTTCTGGCAGAGAAGAACGGATATCCCGGCGCAGATTATGAAAGGATGATATCCTCTCTTCGCGAAAAGACCGATTTTGCTGATTATATCGACATTTTCCCTCTTCTTGCAATTGAGGATTTTTACAAGACTGACACACACTGGAAACAGGAAAATATCGAGGATGCGGCAAATGCGCTTCTTTCTGCCATGGGCGCGGAAATGACGGGCGATCACACCGTAAACACCCTTGATAATCCATTCTACGGCGTTTACTACGGTCAGTCTGCTCTCCCGCTCCCCCCCGACACCATCAAATATCTTACAAATGATATCATAGATTCGTTTAAGGTCACCATTGCTCATCCCACCACCTCAAAGCCCATCGAATCCGAGGTATATGACATGGAAAAAGCATTTGGAAAAGACCCTTATGAAATGTATCTTTCGGGAGCAACTCCTTATGTCGTTATCGAGAATCCCAATGCAGCTACAGAAAAAGAGCTTATTCTTTTCCGGGATTCTTTCGGAAGCAGTATTGCTCCGCTTCTTGCTGAAGGCTATGCAAAAATCACCATGATAGATATCCGCTATGTTCCAAGCAACTACCTTGGCAATATGGCAAGCGTTTTCGGCTATGATTTTGAGAACGCCGATGTTCTTTTCCTTTACAGTACTCTTATCCTCAACAGCAGCAAAATTCTCAACTGATCCCCCCCTCTTGACAGAAAATAAAAGAAATGTTATAATTCTGTGAATGACAAAAATGAGGTGCTTATGGAACACTCAAACATAACTTATAAAAAAATTGCAGAAGAACTGAATGTTTCACAGTCCACGGTTTCAAAGGCTCTCTCGGGAAGCCGCGAGATAAGTATTCCTCTTGCCGAAAAAATAAACCAAAAGGCAAAGGAGATGGGGTATTTTTCGAGGAAAAGAGAAAGAAACCGTGAGTATGCAAAGAAATTCAAACCCGAAATCGCCATTCTCATTCCCGAGATTGTCAGCATTTATTATAGCGAGCTTGCAACTCGACTTACCGATGAGATAACGGCGCATGGCGGCAAGGCTTTTCTTTATATTACCGGATTTGATTCGGAAAGGGTAGCCTGTCTTCTTGACGAAATATATGACGAGGTCCATTTTGACGGCGTTATTGTGCTCTGCGGGTTCAGATATTCAGGCGAAGTGAAGCTTCCCACGGTTGCTTTTGATTCTTCAAAGGGCTCTTCCGAATGTCAGCGTATCAGAACAGACCTTGAGAGCGGAATGAGGGAGGCAATAGCCCATCTTGTCGAGCTTGGACATAGAAAGATCGGCTTTGCCGGCGAGGAATTGACCCATAGAAAAGAGCTTGTATTCAGAAAGGCACTTGAAGAGGCAGGAATTAAAATTGATGAGCGCTTTGTTTTCAAGATAGCATCAAGATTTGAAAATATAGGAAAAGCGGTCGGTGAAAGGATTGCGGAGATGGAGGAACGTCCCACCGCTGTAATCGCGGCATATGATGAGATCGCCATTGGACTGATAAGTACTCTTTCGGAGAAGGCTTTAAAGGTGCCGGAGGATATTTCTGTTATCGGAATAAATGATATCCCTGTTGCGAGATACTATTTTCCGCCTCTTACTACTGTTTCTTCAAGAATAAACGAAAAATGTGACTTTGCGGTAGCGAATATTTTTGATCGCATTTACAATAACTGCACCGAGAAAGTTGATAGCGGAATGGTGCTGACTTCTAATCTTATAGTCAGAAAAAGCACCGCCAAAGCAAAAGAATAAAAATTTATAAAAATGTACTTAATATATTGACAATTTTGCATAAATATGTTATAATTTGTATGCGACACAATTAAATAAGCCGATTAATGCATCAGTGTGTGCTTTTTTTTGAAAAAGTGCATGCTCCTTTTTCGCATACTTGTGCATAGTCGGTGAAAATTGTGTCGCAGCAATCGGAGTAATGTATTTTTTGTGCGTTGCAAACGGTTGTTTGCGACGCATTTTTTTGTTAGGAGATGATTTTTAGCAATTTTATTTTTTTCGGTGACCCTTGGAATCAAAAATTAAATTTTTAAGGAGAAAAAATTATGAAAAAAATTTCTAAAATTATTTTGGCGTTGTTTCTTTTGATATGTTTATTATTGTATGCTATTGTGATAAGTGCATCAACATGGGGTGTTCAGTATTACGGTTCCTGTGGAAAAAACGAATCAGATAATGTGACATGGAAAATGATGCAAACATCTAATCCCGAGTTGATAAATAATTACTCCGATTATGAAAGGCTTGTTATAGGCGGGACGGGTGAAATGAGAGATTATACCCAATATACAAATGGAAAAACCACCTCACCTTGGTATGAAATTATTTGGGATACAAATTCGATTGTTGTCGAAAATGGAATCACTCATATCGGAAACAATGCTTTTATTGGAGCTGATTCTATTTGTTATTTGAGCCTTCCTGAAACTTTGGAATCTATTGGTGAATATGCATTCAGCAGTGCTTTGAAACGTGTAAAGCAGATAACAATTCCTGAAAATGTTAACTATATAGGACGATATGCACTTTGTAGCAATGCTTTCACTGATGTGGAGATTTTGGGAGATGTTACGGTTCTTCAGGAAGGTGTTTTTAGTTTTTGTACGTCTTTGAAATCTATAACAATTCCTAAAAGCGTTACAAGTATAGAGGATGATGCCTTTTGTTATTGTACCTCCTTAAAGGATGTGTATTATGGTGGTACACGAGATGAATGGGAAGAAATAAACATTGGAAATTATAATTCTTCCTTACTAAATGCGACTGTGCATTTTCCAACTGTGAATGTGGAGAGTGTATCTCTTGACAGAAGTACTAAAACTATATTTGTTGGAAGTGCATTTACTCTGACAGCAACAGTTTTACCCACGAATGCAGATAACAAGATAGTTTCTTGGAAGTCTTCGGATTCGACTATTGCTACAGTTGATAATGGGGTTGTTACAGCAATTTCTCCCGGCACTGCTACGATTACAGTTACAACAGCCGATGGCAACAAAATCGATACATGTACAGTTTCAGTTCAAGCATCTACAGTGTCGGTTACGGGTGTTTCATTAAACAAGACGGAACTCACTATTCAGGTTGGGGATGCAGAAACACTAATAGCAACAGTGTTGCCTGCCAATGCAACAAACAAGAATGTAACTTGGACTTCAAGTAACACAAGTGTTGCAACGGTTTCAAATGGCATTGTAACCGCAAAGTCTGCCGGAACAGCAACAATTACGGTCAAGACAGCAGACTGTGGCATGACAGCAAGCTGTGATGTAACAGTAAAAGCACTTATTACAGAACCCGTGGTTTGGGTTTACACAGAAGCGAAAAATAGTGTGGTTCAGGGTTCGGAGTTTACATACAAGGTTTATCTTGCCGGAACATACGACGGATATGTTTTTGAGCTTGTACAGCCCGCCGGACTTACGATAACCAATGTTGAAGCTACTTCTTCCGGTGTAAATATCGATAATATCGATGGCACATGGATGATTTCCGTTATCGGCGGACTTGAAAAGCAAGAAGCCGAAAAGGAAGAAATAATAACGGTTACAGCTTCGGTTGCAAAGGATGCGGCACTTGGTGATAGGACACTTTCTCTTGCTGAAGTCATCATAACCACCGAATTTGGCGAAGAGATAAGCGCTGTTGAGTATAATTATGCGACAATTACCGTCACAGACCAAATTCCCGGTGATGTAAACGGCGATGGCAAATTCAACTATACCGACGTATCGAAGCTCTATGCTTTCTTTAGGAAAAAGACCACGGTTTCGGAAAACGTAGATACCGATATAAACGGTGACGGTAAATTCAATTATACCGATGTGTCAAAGCTCTATGCAATCTTCAGAAAAAAGGCGGATTTTAACTGATAATTTAAAATTATTTAAAAATCTCGTTTTTGGGTATTGATTTTTTCTTTCATATCTTGTATAATAAAATGGAATAGGTATTTCTAAAAGAAAAATTGCAGATAGGTGAGAAAAGATGTTTTTAACAAAGGATATAGGTATCGACCTTGGCACTGCTTCGGTGCTTGTCTATGTAAAGGGCAAGGGGATAGTCATAAATGAGCCTTCGGTCGTTGCTATAGAAACAAATTCGGGAAAGATGATAAAGGTCGGCAGAGCCGCACAGGCAATGCTTGGCAGAACTCCAAATAATATTTTGGCTATAAGACCTCTGCGCGATGGTGTTATCAGTCAGTATGACGTAACGCTGCAGATGATACAGTATTTTATCAAAAAGGCTTGCGGCGGATTCGTTTTCAGACCGCGGGTTATGGTCTGCATACCGAGCGGAGTTACCGAGGTTGAGGAAAGAGCCGTTATTGATGCGGCAACGGCTGCCGGTGCGAGACAGACGCATCTTATTGAGGAGCCGGTTGCTGCTGCGATCGGAGCTGGTATCGATATTGCAGCCCCCAGCGGAAACATGGTGGTCGATATCGGCGGCGGAACTACCGATATTGCGGTGATCTCCCTCAATGACGTTGTTGTTTCGGAATCTATAAAGGTTGCGGGAGACAAATTCGACGAAGCGATCATAAGATATGTGAGAAGAAAATATAATATGCTTGTGGGGGAGCGCACCGCAGAGGCGATAAAATGTAAGATAGGTGCTGTTTATCCTCATAATGAGGCGCAGTTTATGAATGTTAAGGGAAGAAGCCTTGAAACAGGGCTTCCCGAAATGATAACCATAAGCTCGCAGGAGATGCTTGAGGCACTTGCTGATCCCATTTCCAGCATACTTGATTCAATTTGCTCCGTTATAGAGCGCACACCCGCCGAGCTTGTTGGCGATATTCTCAATAACGGCATCGTGATGACGGGCGGCGGAAGCCTTCTTTGGGGCTTTGACAAGCTTATTGCACATATCACGGGAATCCCCACAAGGGTCGCTCCCAATCCCATTCAGTGCGTTGCCATCGGAACCGGAAAATCCCTTGACAATATTGCCGTTCTTCCCAACGGTGCACTTAATCTGTCTCGCAGACAGCAGAAATATTAATAAAAGAACGGCGCAGAAAACTGCGCCGTTTGATATGGAGGAATTTATGAAACCATCTGTTATAAAGGGATATTCACCCGAAAAGCTTTTTTACTTTTTTGAGGAAATCACCAAAATTCCCAGAGGCTCGGGAAATGAAGAAGCAATTGCAAAATGGATTGAGAAGTTTGCCATTGAAAGAGGTCTTTTCTGTGTCCGTGATGATGTGAATAATGTTTTTATCCGTACGGAAGCAACGAAGGGATATGAGAATGAGCCTGCGGTTCTTCTTCAGGGACATACCGACATGGTCTGCGAGAAGAACAGCGATGTTGATTTTGATTTTGAACATGATGCAATAAATATTTATGTTGACGAACACGGCTTTTTGAGAGCAAAGGGAACAACCCTCGGTGCTGACAACGGAGTTGCGGTTGCGATGATGCTTGCGCTTCTTGACGGAGAGTGTGAGGAGCATCCTGCCGTTGAATGTCTTTTTACCACTGAGGAGGAAACCGGACTTGACGGCGCAAAGGCATTTGATTATTCGGTAGTGAAGGCGAGAAGGATGATAAATCTCGATTCCGAGGACGACGGCGAGGTCGTTGTGGGATGTGCCGGCGGTAATTTCCACAAGGTGACATTGCCTCTTTCGCTTTGTACTTTCAGCGGTACTGCCGTGAAGATTTCAATCGGCGGTCTTATGGGAGGTCACAGCGGAGCGAATATAAATTCGGGCAGAGCTAATGCAAACAAGCTTCTCGGACGTGCGCTTTTGCAGATTGGAAATGTCTGTGGGCTGAATCTTGTGTCTATTGAGGGAGGCAGTAAGGACAATGCCATTCCGAGAGAGGCGTCTGCTGCACTTTCTGTTTCGGATGTTAAGAAATTTGGCGAGATATTTGAAAAAATCGCTTGCGAGATCAAAAATGAGCTTTCGGGCGAGGATGGCGGTTTCTTTATGAAATGGGAAGTGTGCGAAAATTGCGAAAAATGCGAAAAAATGGCGGATGACGAGAGCACCTGCCGCATAATTTCCTTTATCTCTTCGGTTCAGAACGGAGTTCTTGCAATGAGCACGAATATTGACGGACTTGTTGAGTTTTCAAGGAATCTGGGTATCATTTCAACAGAGGGAGATAAGGTCAGCTTCATTTTCTCGGCTCGAAGTGCAATAGACAGCCGGCTTGATTTTGCTGCCGCTGAGATCGAATCTCTTGCAAGGATTTTTGGCGGCTCTTCGGAGCAGATGGGCAGATATCCCGGATGGGAATTTGCAAAGATATCGCCGCTTCGCAAAAAATATCTGGATATTTTCAGAAAGATGAATGGATATGATCCGTCTGTAAATGTTATCCATGCAGGACTTGAGTGCGGAATCATAAAATCACATATTCCGAATATGGATATAATCTCCATAGGTCCGGGTATGAGGGATATCCATTCCCCGGACGAGGCACTTGACCTTGCTTCCTTTGAAAAAACATGGAAGATAGTTTGTGCCATGCTAAAAAAATAATTTTATAAAGGGGCTGTCGTCATTTGCTTTCAGTGAGCATTTGACACAGTCCCGAATTTTTGTTGCATAAATAATTCATAAACAGTAATTTAACGGTGTGTGAGGACGAGCGCAAGGTTGAGGTTTTGATAGACCTTTTTAAAAAGGTCGTGGGAGCCGGCGACATCGCCGGTCGCTGTCCGCAAACAGCGAAATTTCCTTAGCGGCGCACTCAAAAAACTTATGTAAAAAGATAGGGGCAGTCAAAGTTAACGACTCCCCATTTTTTATTATAGAGTTACAAATCAGTTATAATTCTCATTCAAATAAAGCTCTATTGTATGGCATCGGAGTCTTTCTGCCCGTTCTCGGTTCATCGGGCTGTCCTTCCATTATATGTGTACCGAAAACGCGGTCACATTCGAATTCATCCATAATAAAGCGTTCGAAATAACCTTTATCCCTTATACCGAGAGGAGCTGAATAGGTATGCCACTCAAAATTGATATTATAGCTTCCCGGATCCCAATTTCCTCCGAAAAACTCCTTGATACCTCTATAGAAGGTACTGCGAAGCCTATCATTGCAGGCAAGAATATCGTCAAGACCGTGAGTTGCATTTGGATAAGAAGCCCGCGAAGCTTGCCCGCAAGCACAAGCTCACCCCCGATCGCCACCCATTTTCTTATGGCATTTTTTGCATTCTCTATCTCATCGGGAGCAGGCTTCTTATGCCAATTTTTGCCGCTGTAGCCATATCCGGCGCTATGAGTGACACCGGCAATAACTCCGTCAATACCTACCATCGGGATTATTTTAAATACGTACTTTTGAAGAAGCTCTTTTCCCTCACAAAGAAGATAATTCACAAGCCCCTCAACTCCAAAGCTGCCGCCGCATTCATCTGCGTCCTCACGTCCGATAAGGACCACAAGCTTTTCGGCATTTGGTTATCCGTTATCGTTATTGCAGGCTCTTCTATGCCGTTTCTTGTTTTTCCGATGGATTCTATCCGGACATTGTCCTGCTTTTCAAGCTCCGATAGCCAATTCATAAGATCCGAATAGGTATAAGGAACATTGAAGCTGATAAAGACGGTGTCTTCCTCAAAATAATGCTTAAAACGATAATAGCCCTTATAGGTTGGAAGGCGGACTATCTGGCTACCTGCTCCCGGCTCTTGCCGTCATAGCTTATAAACGGGCGGTTGAAGCCCTCCTTGAACTCCCACGAAGCTTTCCGCCGCAAATTTCGGGCTCTGCCGTATCCGGGCAAACGAAATCAAAATGATCTCTCTTCCTTTGCAGCCGTTTATTCTGAAGCAAAATCTATACCAGGTGTTGTCCCGCAGCTTTATACTATACCAATCTTTGCCGAGACGGGTAAGCGACTCAAGGGTCGCATATTCAAAATCGGTATCATATGTGATATTACCCGAATTTTTATATTTTTCGTAATCAAAAGCTTTTAACTCCATAATTATTTCTCCTTTTTTGTGGTCTACAATAGGATTATATCATAAAAAACTTTTTTACAATATACGATCAGGACAAAAAAAGCCAAGCATGTCCCGTCAGTAAACCAAAGAAGCTTATGGGGGATATCATTTTTTATTTATTGCCTTCCAAAATCCGCTATATGAGCGGTAACCGACCTTTTCCGCTATCTCACATAGAGAAAACTCGGTGGTCTCATTCAAATATCTTGCCATTTCTATTCTTTTTTCCGATAGTGCCCCTTTAAATGTTCTGCCGGTGTGCTTTTTTACCAACCTTTCTGCCTGCTTTTCGGAAAGATGAAGAACTGATGCCAGATCACAAAGCCTAATATACCCATTATAATTTCTGCTGAAAAATTCATGGATCAACATATTATAATCGGTAACGGGATGCACGGGCAGGATATCAGCATCAAAAAATTCACAGCATATAAGTGAAATATAAAGGGAAAGCCTCAGATAATCGCCCGTAGCATTGCTTTTTTCTATTTCCACGAAAAACGCCCCAACTATATCGGGGGAAAAATGCTTGATCGTGAGACTTGATAGGGGCATATCCACCTGAAAAGCATTTCTTTTTACATTTTCTCCACCGTAAAGAGGCATGTGATACATTCCTGCGGGAATCCCGACAACATCACCTGCTGAAAACTCATATTCTTTGCCGTCAATTATGTATTTTGCTCCGTCGAAGCCTATGACATGAAGCTCTGTGTGATTATGATTATGCATGGCTGTATTCCGATGACCGATATAAAGACCGTCACTGAAATACACATTTTTTTCTTTGTTGTTGATTTTCACATTCAATTCATTATACGTTATCATTTTTTATTTCCCCAAAAGACATTATCAAAACATTTGGTCTGTATCGGATATTGTAAAAAAAGCTATTTGTGATATACTTGTATTGTACACTGACAAAGCAAAATTGTCAATACCGAAAGGAGAACTTCTTTATGAAAATAACATTGATCGGACAGCCATCGGTGGTTATGAGCAACCCGAACAGCAGACACAATTTTTTTGCTTGGCCAACAATTGAAAGGCTGAAAAACGGCAGGATCGCAGTTTCTGCATCGGGCTTTAGGGTCGCCCACATCTGTCCTTTTGGGAAAGCAGTTATTGCATATAGCGAAAACGAAGGTGAAAGCTATACTGCACCAGCGCCGATAATTGACACACCGCTTGACGACCGAGACGCAGGCTTGCTTGCTTTCGGTGAAAGCGGACTTATGATCACCTCATTTAATAATACTGTTTCATTTCAGCTCTCAAAGACTAAAATCCCGAGTCCTTGGAATACATTTAACGATCCCTATGTGAACGCATATCTCGGCGGAATAACGGCAGAAAATGAGGAAAAATATATAGGCTCTACCTTTCGCATAAGCTATGATAACGGAATCACCTTCGGCGAGCTTATGAAAAGTCCCATAACCTCGCCCCACGGTCCTTGCGAGCTGAAAAACGGCAAAATACTTTGGGTGGGAAGATCATTTTCCGCGAATGGGGCGATCACAGAGCATGAAGGCATATTTGCTTATTACGTTTCTGCGGACGGAAGCATGGAACAGATCGGAGCTATCGAAAATATCCCCACAGAAGGTGCTCCCCTGCTTTCCTGCGAGCCTCATGCCATTGAGCTTGACGACGGAAAAATAATATGTCATATCAGAGTTCAAAAAAATGCTGAGAAAAGAGTTTTCACGCTCTATCAGTCGGAGTCGGAGGACGGAGGCAGAACATGGACAAAGCCCCATCAGATCCTTTCCGACCTTGGCGGTGCGCCTTCGCATTTGATGAAGCATTCCTCAGGAGTTCTTATCGCCGTTTACGGTTACCGAGAAGAGCCTTACGGAATAAAGGCAATGTTCAGCTATGACGGAGGAAAAAGCTGGGATACGGATAATGTGATATATACAAACGGTGTAAGCTCCGACCTTGGATATCCCGCATCGGTCGAGCTTTCTGACGGAAGCATATTGACCGTATTCTATGCCCGTCCGGAAAATGATTTCCCGGCAATAATAATGCAGCAAAAATGGAGGTTTGAAAAATGAAATTTTTCGGTGTAATGCCTGCGCTTGTCTCTCCCCTTGAGGCAGATAACAAAAGTATAAATACCAAGGCGGCAAAGGAGCTGATCGAATTTCATCTTGGTCAAGGTGCGGACGGCTTTTATGTGCTGGGCGGCACGGGAGAGGGCTTGCTGATAGAAGAAAAGGAAAGAATGATAATGTGCGAGGCGGCAGTAGAAGCCGTTTCTCGCAGAAAGCCCGTGATAATACATGTGGCAGCCATGAATACAGAGGAGAGTATACGGCTTGCAAAGCACGCCGAAAAAACGGGCGCAGATGCAATTTCCGCCGTTCCGCCGTTCTATTTTTCCTATGATGTTGACGATATATATAACTATTATAAGAGGCTTGCGGAAAGCGTAAATATTCCTCTCATAATTTATAATCATCCCTCGGCTGGCGGAGGTCTCAGTGCAAAGGATATTGCAAGAATGTTTGAGATCGACAATATAACGGGAGTAAAGTGGAGCGTAAACGACTATTACGGAATGCTTGCTCTGAAGCAACTCACACATGGCGAGATGAACATAATCAACGGACCCGATGAAATGCTTATCTCGGGTCTTGCGGCGGGCGCAGATGCGGGAATAGGCACTACATACAATGTAATGCTTCCTCAGTATAAAGAGATATATAGGCTCTTCAAAGAAGGCAAGCATGAAGAAGCATGCGCCGTTCAGCATAAGGTCAATGCAGTTGTAAACTGCATTATTGCAAACAGAGTCATTCCCGCAACTAAATATATGTGCAAAATGATGGGCTTTGATGTTGGAGAGGCTCGTTTTCCGCAAAGACAAATGGCAGGCGAGCATGGTAAAAAACTCGAAGCCGAGCTAAAGGTCTTGGGCTGGCCTTTTAGTAAATAAAAACATGAAAAGAATTTGAAATGGAAAAAGTTTTTAAGCTATACTTGCATTTTTACTTATCATTACTGCTGATTTTTTGCTTCTTGCGGTGATGAGGTGAGCGGCGGTGCCGATACTTATTCGGAAACGCTTGATTCAAAGGCGGCTGGTATCGAATCCTATCTTGAGACTTATGCCCCTGAGGAAACAGCGGTAACATATGTTGAGGACACCGAAAAAACATATGATTTTGAAGGGCATAATTTTGTTTTTCTCAATTCGAACGATATTTATTATATGAATCAACTCTGTTCAATAGCTGTCTCTCCATCTGTATTCCAAATACAAACACCAATCTCGAAAGAACAGGTATCATCATCGATTTTCTTACATACGAGTCATATAGAAGCCTTCTCCCGAGATATTATGATATCCACGTTGCTCTGAAGGCGCTTGAAAGACAGGAGTCGATCGATGTTCTGGCACTTATAAGAGGAACAAGAGGAATAGAGGTCTCACTCCCCTTCGGATGGCTTGGAAATTTGGTTTCGGATATGCTGGCTCTTACCAAAAATAACGAGCTTGCCATAAGCTCCACCATTGAAAAATATAAGGATCAGATAAAAGCGAATATCGAAAAAACATATGCCGAATATCCAACTCATACGAGTTTGAAGGATAATGAGTGAATCTACTCAAAAGGGCTGAATTATCAGCCCTTTTACTTTTAAAACAGTAATTTGTCGAACAGCAGCCGAGGACGTTGTCAGGTAAAGTTTTGGTCAAGCTTTTTCAAAAGCTTGTGGAATTTCGCCTCTGCGGAGGCGACAAGCGCACAGGCACTTGAC
>CAYPKQ010000055.1:0-13103 GCA_964411355.1 uncultured Lachnospiraceae bacterium | reverse complement strand
AATATGGATTTTTATGGTATTATTACTGTCAAATAATGACTGTCATAAGGTACACTTTTTGACAATAGTCAGTACAAGGAGAAACAAAATGAAGAAGAAAATTTTAACCCTATCAGCAATTTTAATCTTTGCTATTTGCAGTTTGTTTTTTTGCATATCAGCATCCGCAGAAATTTATACCGGCTCTTGCGGTGCAGACGGGGATAATGTTACATATACTCTCGATACCGAAACCGGTGTGCTTGAAATAAAGGGAACGGGGAAAATGTATAATTATCTTTTTGAACCGCCGTGGGATTGGTACGAAAGTTATGTTAGTGCTGTTAAAATATCAGATGGTGTTACACATATTGGTTCAAGTGCATTTTCATCCTGTAGCAATCTTAAAAGTATAACCATTGCAGATAGCGTTACAAGCATTGGTGAAGAAGCGTTTAATAATTCTGCGTATTATAATGATTTTTCAAATTGGGAAAATGGCTGTGCTCTTTATATTGAAAATCATTTGATCGAAGTTGACTCCGATATATCCGGTAATTACACTATAAAGAATGATACTAAAAATATTGCTGCAGGTGCTTTCGAAAACTGCAGTAATCTTACAGGTGTAACTATCCCTAATAGTGTTAAAAGTATTAATTATTCTGCATTTGATGGCTGTAAAAATCTAAAAAGTCTATACATAACCGATCTTGAAGCTTGGCTTGATGTTGAATTAGCAGTTACTACTTCTCATCCTTTTTCTTGGCATGAAGGAAATCTCTATATTGGCGGAGAGCTTGTAACTGACATTACTATCCCCAATAGTATTACGAGTATTGGTAATTATGCTTTTATAGGCTGTAGTAGTCTTACTAATATAGTTATCCCGGATAGTGTTACAAGTATTGGAGAATACGCCTTTTCGGGCTGTAGTGGTCTTACGAGCATAACTATTCCGGGGACCGTAAGTGAAATTGGTATAGGAGCATTTGCTAATTGTAGCGAATTAACTAACATAATTATTTGTGAAGGTGTAACAAGCATTGGTGCTTCGGCGTTCACTTCCTGTAGTAAGTTAACAAGCGTTATTATTCCCGATAGCGTTACAAAAATTGGCAGAAATGCGTTCTATTATTGTGAGAGTTTAACAGATATAGTATTGTCAAATAAAATTAATAGTATTAGCGACAGTTTGTTCAAGCACTGCGGTAGTTTGAAAAGTGTTATCATTCCGAATGGCGTAATAAGTATTGGAGATGAAGCGTTTAATAACTGTGGAAGCCTTAAGAGTATAACCATACCGAATAATGTAACAAGTATTGGATATGATGCATTTTGTAACTGCGGGAGCCTTACAAGCGTAGTCATTTTGAGTAGTGTGACAACTTTTGAAAATGGAGCTTTTTCAAATTGTGATAATTTGACGGAATTTGTGGTTGATGAAAATAATAAATTTTTTTGTGATATTGACGGTGTAGTTTTTTCAAAGGATAAATCCACCCTTATTTTATATCCGAATGGCGGTATTAACACATATAATATTCCAGATGGTGTGACAAGTATTGGTGATTATGCGTTCGAAGGTTGTAGCAAATTGGTGAGCGTGACTATTCCTAATAGTGTGACAAATATTTGTAGGGGCGCATTTTCCGGTTGCAGTGGGTTGACGAGTGTAACCATCCCGGACAGCGTGACGAGTATTGGTGTTTATGCGTTCTATGATTGCAGAAAGTTGGCGGGCGTGACTATTCCCAATAACGTAACCAATATTGATAGAAGCGCATTTTCCGGTTGCAGTGGGTTGACGAGTATAACCATCCCGGACAGCGTGACAAGTATCGGTGATTATGCGTTCGATGACTGCAGCAGTCTTACGAGCGTAACCATCCCGGACAGCGTAACAAGTATTGGGGGGAGCGCATTTTCCGGTTGTAGCAGTCTTGCGAATATAGTCATCCCTAATAGTGTAACAAGTATTGGGGGAAGCGCATTTTCCGGTTGTAGCAGTCTTGCGAATATAGTCATCCCTAATAGTGTAACAAGTATTGGTGTCGGAGCTTTTTCTAACTGTAGTAGTTTATCCAATGTAAAAATTGGAAATGGAGCAACTTCCCTTGAAAGACATGTGTTTGAAGAATGTATCAACTTGGTAAGCGTAAGCGTTGGAAATAGTGTGTCTTATGTTGATTATTCTGCATTTGATGGTTGTAGCAAGCTAACTTCAATAAAAGTTAGTGAAGATAATGAAATTTATGCAGATATTAATGGTGTACTGTTTTCAAAAGATAATACTGCTCTCGTTTTGTATCCATACGGTGGTTCTGCAGATTATACTATTCCGGATTGTGCAACAACTATTTATGAGCGTGCATTTTATAGTAATGAGAACTTAGAAAGTATAATCATTCCGAATAGTATAATAAATATTGGTCGTTATGCATTCTATGGTTGTGGTGAATTGACAAACATAACCATTGGAAATAGTTTGAAGAGCATTGGATATGATGCATTCGCCTATACTGCTTATTATGAAAATGCTTTGAATTGGCAAAACGATGTTCTCTATATTGGGAATTATTGTATTGAAGCACGAAATAGCCTTTCCGGAAACTACTTTGTAAAGCAAGATACAATATTGATTGCTGACCGTGCTTTCAGTGATTGTAAAAACCTCGTAAATGTAAGTATTCCTGATAGCGTAATCAGTATCGGAGATAGTGTATTCAGAAGAGATAGTTTGACTGCAATATATGTCGATGACAATAATGCAAATTATTGTGATATAGATGGTATTCTTTTTACAAAAGATATGAAAACCATTTTAATATATCCGGCTAATAAAAAAGAAAGCGTGTATATAATCCCGGATGGCATAACTGACATTGGCGATAGTGTGTTCGCAAGTTGTGGAAGTCTTACAAACGTAATAATTCCAAGTAGCGTAAAGAGAATGGGCAGTGGTGTATTTTATGGTTGTGCTTATTTAAAGGATGTTATTATACCAAAAAGTGTAATAAGCATGGGAGATAGCATTTTCAACGATTGCGTAAGTCTTTCAAGTGTGACACTTTCGGATAGTTTAACGTGTATTGGTGATAGTTTGTTCGATGGTTGTAAAAGTCTTACGAATGTGATAATACCAAATGGTGTAACATGCATCGGTTCTTATGCATTTATGGGATGTGAAAGCCTAACGAATATAATAATTCCCAATAGTGTGACGAGCATTGACTACGGAGCGTTTGTAGGGTGTAAAGGTCTAACCAATATTATGATCCCATATAGTGTAACGAGCATCGGTAATTCTGTATTTGATGGGTGCACCAATCTGGCAATAATAAAAGTTGATGAGAATAATGAATCTTACTGTGATATAGATGGGGTTCTTTTCACGAAAGATAAAAAAACTCTTATTGCTCATCCCGAAGGTGGTGATACTACATATGTTATTCCGGATGGTGTAACGAGTATAGGTCATGCTGCATTTAATCATAGTGACCGAATAATAAACTTAACCATACCTGAGAGTGTAACAAATATTGCCGCATTTGCAATTAATGGTTGTGATGGTCTCATAAGTATTACTTTTAGAAACAAAGAATTTACTTATGATTATGGAGCATTAGCTTATCTAGAAAACCTCGAAACAATTTATTGTTACAAGAATAGCATTGCGGATAAAATTTTTAGCTCAGATGAATACACCAAGATATATCTTGATGAGGAAGGCGGTGTGAGTGCCCCTGAACTTCCTGCTTCGCCTGAAAGCGATTTTGAGTATGAAGTAAATAGTGATGGAAAAACAGTAACTATAACATACTATATTGGCAAAGACGTAGATATTGTCATTCCATCGACTATTGCAGGCTGTACCGTAACAAATCTTGCTGATTATTCTTTTGGATGGACAGATATTACAAACATTGTTATACCCGTAAGTGTTGAGAGTATAGGAGCAAAGGCATTTACAGATTGTTCGAGTCTTGAAAGTGTTACTTTTATGAATAAATGCATAAACATTTCATCAAACGCCTTTTATTCCTGCTCAAATCTTACTATTGTAAATCTTTATAAGGACAGCACGGCAGATGAATACTTCTCAAGTTCTTATTATACAAAGAATTATATGGAAGAGATTGATCTAAAGTATGGCGACGTTAATGGCGATGGTGCAACCAATATAAAGGACATCGTTCTTCTTTCTCAATATCTTGCGGGATGGAATGTTTCTGTTGATGAGGAGCTTTCCGACTGCAACGGTGATGGCAAAATCAACATAAAAGATGTTGTTCTCCTTGCGCAGTATCTTGCCGGATGGGGAATTACCCTTGGTTAAATAAAAATTTGGAGCTGATTTCCTTTTCGGAAGTCAGCTCCATTTTTTGCCTTCCCCTTGAGGGGAAGCCTTAACCATCAAAATTTTTTCTTGTCAGCATAACGGTCAGATTACCGTTTCTTGTACGAAGCTCATCGATAAAGCTTTTCTGCTCGGAAACATTTTTCATGTTGATTATGTATCTCAGCTCCAGAAGCGTTCCGAAATCCGCAGTCTTGATGCTTTCAAGGGTGGAGCCTTTGCAATATTTTTTGAAAATATCGTCAAAAGCGCCGTAGTGGTTCATATCCTCGGGAATAGTAATGCGAAGCTGCATTGCGGAGGAATTTTTTGTCCCTATACCCGTAAGATAGATCACAGTTGCAAGGAGGCAAACAAGGCAGGTTGATATCAGTGCGATTCCAACAAGTCCCGTTCCGCTTGCAACTCCCACAGCCATAGTAAGATACACGAATGCAAGATCCTTCGGGTCACTGAAATTGCTTCTGTAACGGATAAGTGCGATTCCGCCGCCAACGCTGAGCGCTCTTGCGGTATTATTGCCTATGACGAGCATAAGTATTGACGAAATGGGTGCAAGAAGCAGCAGGGTTGCGACGATGGTGGGTCTATATCCCGTTTTTCTCCTTGTGAACATATAGACAAGTGAGATAAGAAGTGAGCACACCACGGTGCAACCGAATATTATGAGAATATTTTTAAGTGTCAGGTTTGCTGTTTCAACATGAAATATTGTTTCGTTCATAAAAATCTCCATTATTTTAAACATTATTGTTTTCTTTTTTTAGGGAAGCCTCGAATTCCTTTCCGACCTTGGAAAAACGTGTAAAAGAAAGAGAAAATTCGCTCATAAGCGAAGCGAACCACATAGGAACTCCGCCATGGAATTTTATCTCCATCAGCACCTTGCCGTCCGGAAGAAGCGGCTCACCGTATCTTCCTGCATCAAGCCGCAGATCGTGATGCCTTGTGAGAATATCGCGGTCGATGGTAAGGCGAAGTGACGGATCGTCCTTGCCGAAATATGCATTTCGCATATATCCGATATATACCGACGGCTTCACTTCATTTGTTTTTATAAAATAATCTATTTCTGCGAGAACCCGGCGGTTTATATAGCTTTCATCCTCGGGAATAGCACCGCTATCAAGAAAATCATAAATTTTGCAGAGAGGCATAACGGTTCTGCGTTTTGTGCCTATCTTGTTCATTTTTCGTTTTATCTCAAAGAATACATTATCCGAAACCGTTGGAGTTCCATAGCTGCGAAGGCGCAATTTTTCCTTATAAAAAGGCTTTGAATTTGAGTGCCTTGTTATTTCACGTCTTTCATTATCGAAATAGATGTTACATATTTCGTAAGGCTTGCCGCCCACATTATGCGGATCGGGCTCAAAATGCTCCATGATCCTTTTTTCAAGCTCGGGAAGCAGGCTTTCGTCAACGAGAAACTTTTTTTCACGTCTTTTAAATGTATTTTGTGTCAAATGCATCCCTCCCTCATAAAAAGATTAAAATAACATAAAAACCATAATATTATGTGCAAAAAATATATAATTTCGAGAAAAATATTAAAGGAGAAAACTCCGAAAAACAACGAAAGGAAAGAAAAAATGTTTAAATACAAAATAGGACCTGCTCTTTCGCTTTTCATCGGTATAGCAGTGCTTTTTGCCGTTGTTTCAAGCGCGGCAAGATGGCAGAGCTGGTATTGCGTAAGAGCAAAGGACAATAAGCAGCCGCAGTGTGACGCTGATATGGCTTATATCGAGAATTACGGCGGATATTATATTGACCACATTCACGGTGATGATAATGAAGAAAAGCGTGTATATCTGACCTTTGATGCGGGATATGAAAACGGCAATGTTGAGAAAATTCTGAATGTTATGAAAGAAGAGGACGTAAAGGGCACGTTTTTTGTGCTGGGAAATCTGATAGATAAAAACGGTGATCTGGTTAAGCGCATGGCCGAAGAGGGGCACACGGTGGCAAACCACACCTATTCCCACAAAAACATGACAAAGGTCGCTTCATATGAAGATTTTGTGGCAGAGCTTCACCGCCTTGAGATCTCCTATAAAACTCTCACGGGTGAGGACATGGCAAAATATTACCGCCCGCCCGAGGGGGTTTTTGACGAAAGAACGATTAAATTTGCCCATGACGCAGGCTATAAAACGATTTTTTGGAGCTTTGCCTATGCCGATTGGGACAATGACAAGCAGATGGATGCTGAAAGAGCCAAGGCAAAGATAATGGAGAATATCCATAACGGAGCGGTCATATTGCTTCATCCAACCTCTGCCACCAACGCCGCCATAATGGGTGACGTAATAAGAGAGCTCAAAGCAATGGGGTATAGCTTCGGCACAATGGATGAGCTTACGGCATGAGGCTAAGACGGATATTTTTTCTTATAACGTTGCTTGTCCTTTTTTCTGTTGGGTGCTCTGCAGAAGAGGCGAAAATTACCTATCGCAGAACCGAAAACACCGAAATGAAGATCGCTCTTACCTTTGATGACGGTCCGCACCCTTATTATACGGCTGAGATACTTGAAATTTTAAAGGAATATAATGTAAAAGCCACCTTTTTCTTTGTTGGACAGAATATCGAAAATTATCCGGAGGCGGCAGAGCAGGTCTATCTTGCGGGGCATGAAATAGGTAATCACACTTACACCCATCACAGAGTCAGAGCAATGGAGCGTGGAGAGCTTGAAAGCGAGCTTGAGCGCTGCGATGATGAAATATACAGGCTATACGAATACAGAACGAGACTTTTTAGACCTCCCGAGGGGGCATTTGACGATGATGTTGAGGACATTGCGAGAAATATGGACTATTCCATAATACTTTGGTCTGTGGATACAAGGGATTGGGAGGGAAATACTCCGGTCAAGATATATCAAAATGTTATTGATCACGTGCGAAGTGGGGATATCATCCTTATGCATGACTATATCGGCAGAAACAGTCCAACTCCAAAGGCACTTCGCATGATAGTTCCAAAGCTTATCGAAATGGGATATAGCTTTGTCAGTGTAAGTGAGCTTATATCGGGCGGCTGACCCTGCGGTCAGCCGCTATACTTATTATTCTGCGGTGACCGTTTGTGGGTCTATCATATATTTTTGAATATTGGGATATGCCGCATATGCGGAGATAAAGGCAGAGAAGGAAAGCAGATAAAATGCGGGGAGAATAAGGGGAATAATTGAGCCTGTGGGAACGAAAATTACCGCAAGAAGCAGATTGATGCCCACAAGAAGAATGATTCCCAGCACTCCAAGGATATTTCTCTTTATGCCGAGAATCACAAAGATAAGCGCATTTTTAAGAAGCTTGTATATCGAAAGATCAAAAGTTATGAGCATAATATAGAGGTAGAATCGCATGAAGAAATAAATAATAGCAATTCCAATGGTGCAGAAATACATAAGGTCGTTTCCGAAGCTGCCCGAAAGACCGGTGAAATACATAATGTCAAAAATAAGAACACCTATAGCGGCAAAATCAAGAAGTCCCATCAAAAATCCTTGTTTCAGGTTGCGCTTTATAGCGTAAAAATAATCAGACCACATAAAAATCGGCTCGCCTCTTACCATCGAGCGGATAACATATGTTGAGCCCACATTTTGCCATCCCCATGTCAGAGCAAGAGCAAGCAGGATAACTCCCACCCAAATGAAAATCGGTGAATTATGAACGGGGAGGGAAACCGTTGTTCCAAAATGATTTGACATTATCGAAACTGCGGGTGAGCTTGAAATAAGCTCAATTCCGTATAGAGCAGGGGAGAGCACATTTGTCTGCGAGGGGGTCGTTGGTCCTTGAATATATACGAATATAGCGACGATTATCGGTATCGCCATAAAAAGCATCATCAGATTGAGGGTGAGAAGCTTTGAAAAATTGCGCCCCAGGAGCTTGAAAAAGAATTTAACGCCCTTCGGACTCTTTTGTTCAAGCTCAATTTCCTCGGCAGTGATGTCCTTTTTTCCTTTTTTCGGGAAGATCCCAAAGATCTTGTCTTTATTGTTTTCCATTTTTTTCAGAGATTCCTTTCACTAAAGAAGAGAGCATTTTTGAATGCTCATAAAAATGAGATATAAGGTATTTATAATTGCGGTAAAGCCTGCGGTGCTTATCATGCTCAAAAGAAAGCTTTTTGATTCGCAATGAAAGAGCGGATGCCGCTCCGAGCGGAACAGATCTGAAAATCTGTATGAAAAATCCTCACTATTCATAGTGCAGAATATAAAAGCCGTCATCAGTGCCATCTTGCTAACTGCAAACAGGGCAAAAGCACCGCTTCCGCCGCTTAGCAAATTATCCTTTATGAGAAGGTCGAAAACGAAAGCTCCGCACCACCCGAGAAGCGTGGAATAGAGCGCAAGAGTAGCCTTGCAAAGCGGTGAAGAAAGCATAGTATAGCCGAAAAAAGCAAAGGCAGATATAAGAAGCATATCTCCGAGAGAGTATCTTGCTGTTGCAAAAATGCACCCGAGAAAGCTTTTTTCTCTGTAAAACGCTCCGAAATGCGACAAAATAACGGAATATATCTTTTCCTTTTCGTATAGAAAGAGAAAATGGAGCATATAACCGCAGAAAAGTCCAAGCAAGCAGATCGAGATAAGTCCAACTATTCTACTCAAAAAAATTTTACTCGTGGGTGTGAATTTTAGAATTCTTAAAGCAAGTGCATCTTTGTATTTGCCCGTCATGATCCTTCCTCAAAAAATTGATATTACAATCTATGAAGAGAAAGAAAATTTTAGCACACTGCTATGTAATATGATAACATATTTCGACAGAAAAAGCAACAAAAAGAGGAAATTTTCATTATAATTTCAGATAAAAAACAAATTTTGCTGCTATTCTTCATCATTGTCGAGTTTTTTCAGCTCATGTATCTTCGGAGGCTTGACCCTTGAGAGGGGATTTTGTGACATTGCATCCTCCATACTCTGGTTGCTGACATGTGTATATATCTGAGTTGTGTTTAGCTGCTCGTGCCCCAAAATATCCTTTAGAGTTCTTACGTCCACATTGCCCGATTGATACATAAGAGTTGCGGCGGTGTGGCGAAGCTTGTGCACCGAATAGCCGCGGTTGGAAAGCCCTGCTGCATCAAGATATTTTTTCACCATCCATTGAACGGTTTTGACGCTTATGGGGTCATTTCTGCCTCTTCCGCTGAGAAACAGTATCTTTGTATCTATTTCTCTGTATTTTGTGTCAAGCCGCTCCGAAAGATAATCGCCCAATGCCATTCTGCAGGCGTCGTTGAGATATATTATCCTCTCCTTGCTTCCTTTACCCGTAACACGGAGAGAACGAAGCTCCGAATCGATATCCGTTATCTTTATTCCGGCAAGCTCGCTCAGTCGCATTCCGCAGTTGAGAAAAAGGGTAATAATGCAGTAATCCCTGATTCTGGTGGCGGAAAGCTCGTCGTTTTTTACGGCTTCAAGAAGCATCAGGCTCTCGTCAAGGGACATGACCTTTGGCAGAGCCTTTTTCTTTTTCGGAGATTCGATATCCGAGGTGGGATTTTCCTTGAATTCATGCTTTTTATTTACATAATATTTGTAAAGAGCCTTGATGGCGGATAGCTTTCTTGATCTGGCGGCAGATTCGTTGCCTCTGTCTTCGTTTGCATATTTGAGAAAGCTGTATATCTCCATAGTCGTTATGCTTCTTATCATGGAAATATCAACTCCGTGAAGATCTATCTTGTAAAAATCATCGCCATCGGGCGATATACCTCCTCTTATGGCTATTATGTATCTGAAAAAAGTCCGCAGATCCGTCATATATTCGCTGACGGTTTTTTGCGAGCAATTCTGAATTGCAGATTTATAGGTTGCAAATTCCTTCAGTGCATCCGAAAATTCACCAAGGTCAATGGTATATGGCATATTCATATCTCCTTTCAAAAAGAAGTGTATAAAATGTAAATTTTGTCATTTTTGCTTGCGTTTTTTTTGCAAATGAATTATAATATTCAGTAATAGAAAATAGGAGTGATTACAATGCTTAAAAAATTTGTGGATTTTTGGAAAAATTATTCATATAGCACCGTCAGGATCTTTGTTGATCAGATCGCAATTGCCATATTTGGGCTTGCACTGACCCTCGGAACCTCCGCCGCAGGCAGTAGTATGGGAGAGGGCACTGCAAAGCTTCTTACGGTAATTGCAAGTATATTTGCCATTCTGTTTTTCCTTTTTATGGTGGGCGAGCTTTGCTTCAAGGCGGGCGTCACCGATAAGGAAAGGGTAGATAACGGAAGAATAAAAAAAGATTCTCTGACAGGCCTTTATATGGGGCTTCTTGCAAATCTTCCCAATTTTATCCTGGCTCTGGGATATACCGTTTTCTCCGCAATTCCGGCAACCGAGGGCTCGGTCTCGGGATTTTTCGGTCTTGCGGCAAAGCTTGTTTGCGGTGAATATCTTGGGCTTTTGTCAATTAAGATTGGAGATACCATGCTCAGCAGTATTCCTTGGGTATATTTCATCGTAATAATCCCTTGTGTATTTGCTGCCTTTATCGGTTATTATCTGGGCGTAAACGGCAAGATAACGGTCAAGCCTTCGAAAAAGGATAGAGAAAAATTCTAATTATACAAAATCTTTTCTATATTGTACCATATAAACGGTAGGGAAGTCAACAATTTATAACAAAAAAATGCGGTTTTTGACCGCATTTTTTTATAAAACGAAATAATGAGGAACTATGTCGGCAAATTCACCGTTTTTCAGCCTGAAGCCGCCGGGAATCGTACCGAGTCTTGTAAAGCCTATCTTTTCGTATAGGTGAAGAGCATATTTGTTGCTTGCCACAACCGCATTGAACTGCATTATGGTGAAACCAAGCTCCTTTGCTTTTTCAAGTGAATGACGCACGAGCGTCTCGCCTATTCCCATGTTTCTTTTTTTGCTTCTTACAGCATAGCTGGCGTTTGCAATATGACCGCATCTGCCGATGTTGTTTGGATGCAGGATATAAAGACCGACGATCTTGCCGCTTTCTGCCTCGCAAGCAAGTGCTGTGAAGGATTGCTCAAGGAAAAAAGCCGTACCGTCCTTTATACCGAGAGGCTCTGTTTGCGGGAAGGCAGCACCATCTGAAATGACCTCGTTCCATATCTCTATGACGGCAGAAATATCTGTTTTTTTGAATTCTCTGATGATTATTTCCATTATTTATAACCGTGTGTGCGAATGTAATTTAGAACGATCTCAAAGCCCTCTGCGGTAAGGTTCATTCCCGTTCCGCCGTTGTCGTATTTTTCATTGAGACCGCCGTTCTCGTCTTTTAGCACAGATTGCGTGTCAAGGTAACGCACGCCCTTTTCCTCTGCGATCTTCAGAATATGCTGATTAGCAATATCGACCTTTTCATTGGTCAGCTTGGAGATCTTTTCGTTGACGGGGAAAATTGACTGAAGAATGATCTTCGTCTCGGGTGAGGCATAGATCAGCGCATCAACAAGTGAAGTATATTGCTTAACAAATTCTTCCTCGGAAATTGTGCGTAATCCTTCAGCCCCCAGTGTAACCACAAGATATTGGGGCTTGTCAAGTGATGCCGCATCTGCGATCAGCATTTCCTTTCCTGTTTGCGGGTGCATAATCTTCTTTGTAAGTATATCTGCAATGGAAAGAGTTGCCCCCTCTGCAAACCAAAGCTGAGTTGAGTTCTTACCATCTTTCAGCATTTCATATTTTTTAAGACCGTATGATGTTGCATCTCCGAGAAAAACAAGAGAATTTATGTATTCCTCACCCATATCATCGCTCTCGGCAAGGATGGTGGGAGCAGGCTCACTAAACACTTCCTCGGGAGCCGTTGTGATCTCTTCTGTTACGCTCTCTGTTATTTCTTCGGTTTCTGTCACAGGCGGAACAAAGAGCTCTTCTGTATCTGCTTCTGTTTCTTTTGATTCAATGGCGGGAGCTTGTGTATCGGTGTTTCCGAAAATGAAGGTCTCCGCTTCTCCGTCCTTCGTTTTCACGGAGTTATCACCTGTGATAACTCCTATAACAACTGTTGCCACTACAAAAAGCAAGGCAACAGCACCAATTATGCATATCAGCTTGATAAAAAATGAGTTATCGAAATTTTCGTAGGTTTTCATTTTATTTTTCCTTTTTATAGATGCTTTCGTAGTTTTCGTTTTTTGCCTTTGACTTTTTTATCGCATTTATCGTGATAAAAAATGCTGCATGGATGATTGCGATCATAACAAGGGCAATGAGAATAGTCTTGCCCGTAAGCCCATTTACGACCTTCATAAATACTGCCGAAGAAGCAAGGATCGCTATCAGATGCAGTACATATTTCAGAGCAGGTGCAGGCTTTGGCAGGGAATATATGACATTTGAGCATGAAATAACAAAGCTGAGAATAAACAAAGAAAAAATTATCTTGTGGTCTATTCCGAATCCCTGTTTGATGCCGACGAAGGAAACTCCGATGGCAACCACAATCATAAGAACGGAAAAAATAACGCAACATTGGTTTAAAATTATTTTGAAGGCTTTTATCATAATAACACTCCATTTTTTCGCATATATAATCATGATAACACATTTTTCGATTATTTTCAACCTTATTCCGAATATTTTTTCAATTTGTTCAAAATGTGACGGCAAGCTATGCATCAAAATATTGAAATAAACATAAAAACAACTCAAAATCTGCGTTTTTGTTAATTTTGTTGTGATACAATTGATAGGTGACAAATAAAAAGGGAAATAGCTACCAAATGT
>CAYPKQ010000054.1:0-13213 GCA_964411355.1 uncultured Lachnospiraceae bacterium | reverse complement strand
ATCACGATTATTTCACGTCTTTTGAGGGACGTCGAGGTCGCCGTCCCCTACAAAATACATCTTCAACAGTTCGATAAATTACTGTTTATATTACTAAAAATTTCAGGAGCTGAGCCAAAATATTGACTCAGCTCCTCTTATAAATTAATTATTCTGCTTTATAAAGTGCATAAGGTGTATTTACAGCCTCGGTGCTAAGGAATGCGGAAATTACTGCTGCATATTTTTCAGCCGCACCGTTTACAAGAGCCGCATATTCTTCATATGTAGCCGCGCCATCAAGAGCCGCCTTCAGCTCTGCGGAAGCCTCAGAAAGAGCAGTAGCTACGGAAAGATCAACCGTAAACGCTTCCTTTGTTACCTCTCCTGCCTCATTCTTCTCCTCGGGGGTATCCTCGGGAAGCTTGAAGCCGCCAAACGCATCCTCAAAATACGTTCCGCTTACAAGATTCTGCTTCTTTGCCATTTCCCAAATATTAAGAGGCATTCCCTCCTCGGGATAAGCCATATATACATTACCGGTCTTGTAAAGATCCATCATGTATTCATTATTCATTCTGCGAAGAGCACCTGTCTCCTCATCAAGCTCATAGTTTACATTTTCGATACCGTACTGGAGAAGGTTACGAAGCTCATTGCTTGTATTGAGAAGAGTGATAACTTCCATTACACGTCCTATTTCCTTTGTGAATGCAGAAACAGCGAACATGCTTCCTGCAAGCTCATTTGCGGGCTTTGAAGTGCTGTCGAGAGCAACGATCTCATAATTTTCTGCGTCTGCCGCCATTGCATTGATATCGCCGTTTCTAAGGGAAACTGCAAAATTATCGGCATCTGCCGCACCAAAGCAACCTGCATACTTCATTTCCGCAAGAGCCAAGAGCTCCTTCTTATAATTTGCATTTGCAAAGAGATTTTCAGCATCTGCAACCGTATCAGAGCCGTATGCACCTACAAGAGAGAAATCTGTTGTGAAATCTCTGCCGGAAAGGTTCATATATGTTGCATTGACCTCATCATATTCACCTGCAAAGGGAACGACATCTGTCTTGTTCTCCTTGACCCATGCGAGGAAGAATTTAAGATCGTCAACAGAATCTACTCTTGAAACATCAAGACCATATTCTGCAGCAAGCTCACGGTCGATCACCATATATGTACAGTCGCCGCCGATGGGCATATTGTTTGCAATACCGTAGTAAGAGCCGCCAACCTTTGCGCTGTCAAGAATTGTGGGATAGATATAGTCATTCAGCTTCTTTGAAGAATTTTTGAGAGTATCATCCAGGTTATAGAGCCAGCCGTTATCAATATACTCAAGATACTTATCGTAATCGGCAATCATAAAGATGTCGATCTGATTATCTCTAAGCTCGGGATATCTCAGCTCTGTAACACCGTATTCATTTACGATGGTAGCAGCAGTTGTAACAGCGTCCGTTTCTTCCTCGGCAGCTCCTGTGATGACCTCGCCCGCATCGTTTGTTTCGGAAGCAGCTGTTTTCTCTTCTGCTTTTTCTGTTTCAACACCGCCGAGAGCCATCTTTGCAAGGCGAGTCTCGATGATGTTATAATATTCAGCCTCGGTAATAAACTCTATTTCGAGATTTGTGGTATATTTGGATCTGACAAGAGATCTGATGGAAGCCTCAACGGCATCTGCCGCAGCCTCGGTAGTCTCATCGCCCGTAATTACATACATTCCAAGTGTAACAGCAGCTCTTGTAGCTGTTTCAATTGTCTGCAATTCTTCGTCTTCTGAACAGGAAGCCAGCATAGGAACAAGCATAAGCAGGCAAAGCATCAAGCAAATAATTTTTTTCATGAATGGTTCTCCTTTGTGATAATAGAAATTATATCCTTATTATTTTACAACATTTTCCCCTATATGTCAAGGGATTTTTTGGATTTTTTAGTCAAACTGACTTTTTATTTTTAATCAAGGAATCCTTTGAGATGTCTTGCTCTGCTGGGATGGCGGAGCTTACGGAGTGCCTTTGCCTCTATCTGACGAATACGCTCACGGGTAATATCAAACTCCTTGCCCACCTCTTCAAGGGTACGGCATCTTCCATCATAAAGTCCGAAACGAAGTCTTATAACGTGCGCTTCTCTGGGCGTAAGAGTATTAAGCTCCTTTTCGATGACCTCACGAAGAATGGTAGCGGATGCGGCATCGGCAGGCGCAGGAGTCTCCTCATCGGGAATGAAATCACCGAGGTGACTGTCCTCCTCCTCACCGATGGGAGTTTCAAGCGAAACGGGATCTTGAGAAAATTTCATTATTTCTCTCACCTTTTCAGCACTCATGCCCATCTTTTCGCCTATCTCATCAGCAGTTGCTTCTCTCCCAAGCTCCTGCATCATCTGTCTCGAATATCTTGAGACCTTATGGATAGTTTCGACCATGTGAACAGGAATACGAATGGTTCTTGCTTGATCTGCAATCGACCTTGTTATCGCCTGTCTTATCCACCATGTTGCGTAAGTGGAGAATTTATATCCCTTGCGGAAGTCGAATTTATCGACCGCCTTCATAAGTCCGAGATTTCCCTCCTGGATAAGGTCAAGGAAAAACATTCCCTTGCCAACGTATCTCTTTGCAATGCTTACAACAAGGCGAAGGTTTGCTTCAACAAGCTTTGCTTTTGCAGCCTCGTCTCCCTCAGCCATTTTTTCCGCCAAAACCTGCTCATCCTCAAGCCCCAGAAGCGGAACCTTACCTATCTCCTTAAGATACATACGAACCGGATCATCGATAGCAAGACCTTCGCTTTCAAGAAGCTTTTCCATCTTTTCCGGATGGTCAAATTGCTCCATCTCGCTCTCGATCTCGCTCATGTCCTCACCGAGAAGATGATCGGGCGCAACGTCTATTCCGTTTTCTTCAAGCTCTGCATAAAGTCTGTCAAGCTTATCCATATCGAAGTCCATAGCTTCAATTGCTTCCTCTATATCACTTGTGGAAAGCTTGCCTTTTTTACCTTTTTCTATAAGGTGTCCTATGTCGTTCTTTTTTATATCAAGTTCTTCTTTCATGATCTCTCCTGCCAAAAATTATCAGTCGATAAATGCTCTCAAATTCTTTGCGTGATTGTGGTTTCTCAGCTTGCGAAGCGCCTTTGCCTCGATCTGTCTTATCCTCTCTCTCGTTATGTCAAATTCCTGTCCGACCTCCTCGAGAGTTCTTGATCTTCCGTCGATAAGACCGTATCTGAGCTTTATAACCTGCTCCTCTCTTGGAGTGAGGGTATGAAGCTCCTTTTCTATGGCCTCGCGCATGAGTGAAGCCGAGGTTGCCTCTGCAGGCGATGGAGTATCGTCATCGGGAATGAAATCTCCAAGGCGGCTGTCCTCCTCCTCACCAATGGGAGTATCAAGAGAAACAGGCTCTTGGGAATAACGGCGAATATCTCTTATCTTTTCGGCACTCATTCCCAGCTTTTCGGAAAGCTCATCAACCGTGGGTTCTCTTCCAAGCTCCTGCTGCATCTGTCTTGAGCATTTTGCTATCTTATGTACAGTTTCGACCATATGTACCGGAATTATCTCCTGCTCTGCAAGAGCACGGGATATTGCCTGGCGGATCCACCAGGTTGCATATGTTGAAAATTTATATCCCGTTGTGTGGTCATATTTGTCAACAGCCTTCATAAGTCCGAAGGTACCCTCCTGGATAAGATCAAGGAAAGGCATTCCTCTGCCAACGTATTTTTTTGCTATACTGACCACAAGGCGGAGATTTGCCTTGATAAATTCTTCCTTTGCGTCCTCGTCCCCCGCTTCGATCTTCTCTGCAAGTGCTCTTTCCTCATCTCCTTTGAGAAGCGGAACTCTTCCTATCTCACGAAGGTACATACGAACCGGGTCATCAATGGTAAGACCGTCCTGCTCCAGAATACTCTCCATATTCTCGGAATTATCGAATCTTTCCATTTCATTTTCGATATCCTCGGCATCCTCGCCAATAAAACTACCGTCCGGAACATTGAGTCCCTCATTTCTAAGATCCTCAAAGAGACGGTCATATGATTCACCGCTGCCACCATTCTTATTCTCGGCAGCAAGTATCATATTGATTTCCATTTCCTGCGATTTTTTCAAAACACACCTCTAAAATTTTATTTTTATTTATTTTTTTACCTTTAAACCTTGTTTTTTCTGTCCTTTGCCATCTGCTGCTTGCGGCGCAGTGAGGCAAATTTATCCTCGCCGCTCTTTTCCGCCTCTTTCAGCTTTTCAGCCTTCAGCTTTTCCACAGAAACACGCAGAATATCACTTCCGTTTTCCGAGAGCTGACCTCTGTCAACTCTGTATTTCGTTATTCTGCCCATCTCGTCATCCGTAAAATACTGACCGAGAAGTGCGCTTTCATAGCCATCCTCGCTTGTATGAAGCTCCATTACCGCATCAAAGACCTTTTTCCCGAAACTTGTAAAGAAATCCTCAGAAGAAAGGATTATTTTTCCCTTTGCAATAGATTCTCTATGCTCGGGATAGGTAAGAAGAAGTCCGAGAATAGTTTCCTCTGCTGCATTTGCAGCAATATTCTTTACAGCGTCAAAATTTATCCTGTCACCGTAATTTTTAGCAGTATTGACTGCCTCGCGGCTCTCGTTTTTTCTCTGCTCACGGAAGAGCTTTTTGCGCTGTCTTTCAACATCGCTTTTAAGAGAATCGGAAGTCAGCGACAAAGCCGCCGCCACCTTTCCGATATAAACTTCCCTTTCGGCGGCAGATGCAACACTTGCGATAAGTGCGCAAAGCTCACCCGATGCCTTTATTCTGTCCTCTGCATTTTCTAAAATGTATTTTGACAAAATAGAGTCCATCTTATACTCAAAACCTGTTTTACTTTGCCCGATAACGTGCCTGAACTTGTCCGCACCGAATTTTTTTATATATTCATCCGGGTCTTTTGCACCGTTCAGCTTCAGAACTCTGATCTCAAGTCCAACCTCGCCAAGCAATTGTATTGCTCTATTCGCCGCTCTTTGACCCGCCTCGTCGCTATCATAGGATATTATGACCTTTTTAGTATATTTCGACATTATCCGCGCCTGTTCGCCCGTAAGTGCCGTACCAAGAGTTGCAACAGCATTCTGAAAGCCCGCCGCATGAAGTGCGATAACATCCATATATCCCTCACAAAGTATAAGCTGCTCCGAGCAATGGTCCTTTGCATAGTTCAGCGCAAAAAGATTTCTGCTTTTCTTAAAGCCGGGGGTGTCGGATGAGTTCAGATATTTCGGCTTTGAATCGTCAAGAACTCTTCCGCCGAATGCAATAATATTACCGGCGGTATCGATGATGGGGAAAATTACTCTCCCTCTGAAATAGTCATACGGTTTTCCTGTTTTCTGACTTTTTCCGCAGAGGAATCCGCTTATAAGCTCCTCTTCGGAAAATCCCTTTGACCTCATGTGCCTCGTGAGCATTCCAAAATCCTGAGGTGCATATCCGAGACCGAATCTCTTTATCACGGCACCGCTAAGCCCTCTCGCCCTGAAATATTCCATTCCCGGCTCACCGAGAGTCTTATCAAAAAGGCACTCCCTAAAAAATTTAGCCGCTTCAAGGTTCATTTCATATACCCTTTTGCGCTTCATAAGGACTCCCGATTCCTTTTCATCCTGAACTATGTCGATCCCGACTCTTTTTCCGAGAAGCTCGATAGCAGAGGGGTAATCGAGATTTTCAGCCTTCATTATAAAGGTTATAACGTCTCCGCCCGCTCCGCATCCGAAGCAATAAAAGCTTCTCGTTGCAGGAAAAACGGTAAAAGAAGGAGTTTTTTCGCTATGAAAGGGACAAAGACCGCCGAAATTCGAGCCTGCACGCTTTAGAGTAACATAGGTGCTTATCGTTTCAACGATATCGGCTCTGTGATGTATCTCATCAATGACGGCTCTTGAAATCATGTCTTCCCTCCCCAAACTCTCGGAACGAAGAGTGCATTATATGTATCGATGGCAAAACGGTCGGTCATGCTGGATATATAATCGCAGACACATCTTCCAACACCCTCGCTCTCCACATTGTTAAAATATACCTTCGGCATCAGCTCGGGACGTTCGCTATAATATTCAAAAAGCCGAACAAGAAGCGCTTTTGCCTTTTCATCCTCGCTTTTTGCAACCGAATTTTCATAAACATTTGCAAAAAGGAAAGCTCTGAGAGCATCTGTTGCCTCTTGAACCTCATCGGTCATTTTTATCTGCGGCTTGCCCTCGCTGCCTTGAATTACCGAAAGAACCATGCGGTTTATCCTCTCGCTATGCCCGTTTCCGAGCACGGCTCTTATATCCTTTGGGATATCTTCCAGATCGAGTATTCCCGCTCTTCTTGCATCGTCAATATCATGATTGATATATGCAATTCTGTCGGCAAATTTTACAATTACGCCTTCAAGAGTAGAAGCCATATGCTTTCCCGTGTGGTTAACTATTCCATCCTTAACCTCCCATGTAAGGTTAAGTCCCTGACCGTCGTTTTCGAGCTTTTCAACAACTCTCAGGCTCTGCTTATAATGAGCAAATTCTGGATCGAAACAAATTCGCATCGCATCCTCTCCCGCATGACCAAATGGGGTATGACCAAGATCGTGCCCCAGTGCCGCCGCTTCGGTAAGATCTTCATTTAGGCGCAGTGCTCTTGCAATGATCCTTGCGATCTGAGTTACCTCAAGTGTGTGGGTTAGTCTCGTTCTGTAATGGTCATCCACGGGAGCAAGAAAGACCTGGGTCTTATGCATAAGCCTTCTGAAGGAGTTTGAATGAATGATTTTATCTCTGTCACGCTGAAATTCGGTTCTAACCGAGCAAGGCGTATAAGGGTGCTCCCTTCCCTTTGTTTCGGACGTGAGAAAAGCAAAACTTGAGAGCGTAGTTTTCTCTCTTTCAAGAAATATATCTCTGATAGTTGTATCTGACATTTGTTTTTCCTCCTTTTTCAGCGTCAAAAAAGCAGACATTTTTCGAGATATAAATAATATACGCAAAAAAACTTGTTTTCACTTTTAATTTTCAAATTTTTTATTATTGAAAATTTTTGTTCGGCATGCTATAATGAGAAAAAATTTGGAGGATGAAAATGAATATCGAACAATATATAAAAAATCTGTCCTATCCAAAGGGCAAAATTGACGTTATTCTCGACACCGATGCATATAACGAAGTTGACGATCAATTTGCAATTGCTTATATGCTGGCAAATCCCGAAAAATTGAACGTAATGGGCATCTGCGCCGCCCCATTTTTCAATGACCTTTCCGCATCCGCTTCTGACGGAATGGAAAAAAGCTATAACGAAATATTGAAGCTTTTATCTCTTATGAAGCTTGATACCATGAAGGATATCGTATTCAAAGGCTCGGAAGAATATCTCGAAAACGAAAGCACTCCAATAGAATCTGATGCGGCAAGCTTCATGGCTTCGCTTGCAAATGAATATTCCCCCGAAAATCCCCTTTATATCGTTGCGATCGGTGCAATTACCAATGTTGCATCGGCAATTCTCAAGAATCCGGCAATGAAAGAAAACTGCGTTATCGTCTGGCTTGGCGGTCACGGCATACATGTGCCCAGAGCCGCTTGTGAATTCAACATGAGGCAGGATATTGCAGCCGCAAGGGTCATTTTCGGATGCGGAGTACCTCTTGTTCAGCTTCCCTGCGGTGGAGTTGTTGACAGCTTCACCACCGGAAAATACGAGCTTGAGCATTTTATGAGAGGAAAAAACGAGCTTTGCGACTACCTCTGCGACCATGTGATAGAAGCGGCAGACAGTTATGCTTTGGGCAAGCCCTGGTCGAGAGTCATTTGGGATGTTACCGCCGTGGCTTGGCTGCTTAATAATGATTCGAGATTTATGAAGGATATGCTGCTGCCCGCCCCTATTCCCGAATATGACCAGAATTACGGTGAGGACAAAACAAGACATCTTATCAAATATGTTTACAAGATCTGGAGAGATAAACTTTTTGAAGACCTCTATAAGAAGCTCTCAGATTTCGGCAAATAACAGAAAAAAGGGACTTTTGCAAAAGTCCCTTTTGTGTTTTAAACAGTAATTTAGCGAACAGGCGATAACGAATTTTTGTTGGGGACGGCGACCTCGACGTCCCCTACAAAATACATCTTCAACAGTTTGCTAAATTACTGTTTTCAATTCTTACCTATAATCAAATCTCTCGCCGACGATCTCGGGTGTAAGTTTTCCATTGCTGGCATCGTTTATCAGCTTTTCGAACTCCGAAAGTCTGGAGCTTTTCACCGCAAGGTTCATTGATACATTCTCTGCAAAGTCAACTCTGTCGTTTATAAGCCCGAATTTTTCTGTCTCCGCAAGATATTTTCCGTAATCCGAATATGAGCAGGTGAGCTTCAAAACCGCATATTTCTCATATGTTATGACCTTTGCTTCATCAAGCGCCAGCTTTGCTGCATGGGAATAAGCTCTCACAAGCCCCCCCGCACCAAGAAGCGTTCCTCCGAAATATCTGGTCACAACGATTGCGGTATCGGTGCATCCCGACTTGCGTATAACGTCAAGCACGGGCATTCCAGCCGTTCCCTGCGGTTCTCCGTCATCCGAATAGCGCTGAACTGTTCCGTCTCCGAGGACATATGCAAAAACATTGTGAGTTGCGTCTCTGTATTTGTTTTTCAGTTCCTTGACAAAAGTCGCCGCCTCTTCCTCGTTCTTAACAGGCATTGCGTGACCTATAAATATAGATTTTTTCTCCTCAAATTCCGCAACAGCTTCCCTTTCAATTGTGGTATAAAGCTCTGCCATTACCAGTCAGCCTCACTCTCTTTTTTGATCCTGTCACCCTCGGGCAGATATTTTCCAAGCTGACCTCTTACCTTGGCATCTACAACCGCCGTCACCTTTACATTCTCCGCACCGTATTCAACATCCTCAACCGATGCATTCTTATAAAGGATATTAAGCGCACTCTGCTCGGAATTGGGAATGGTGAAAACAAGTCTCTTTTTGCCGCTCTGAACTATCTCTTCAAGACGGCTTATCATGGCATCAACACCTTCGCCCGTCTTTGCGGAAATATAAAAAACATTTTCCCTCTCGCCTTCGGACAGAGTCGGAAGCTCACTTGCTTTATCGCACTTATTGAAAACATAAAGAGTTGGTTTGCCGACTGCGCCCAGCTCTGTGAGCAGCTTGTGGGTAACAGCCAGCTCCTCCTCGCATTCCTCATCCGATGCATCTATAAGAATGAGCAATATGTCTGCATAAACCGCCTCATCAAGAGTGGATTTAAAAGCTTTTACAAGATGGTGCGGAAGCTTTCTGATAAATCCTACAGTGTCGGTAAGAAGTACGTTCTCACCGCATGGGAGCTCAAATTTTCTCGTGGTAGGATCAAGTGTTGCAAAAAGCTTGTCCTCTGCAAGAATCCCCGCATCGGTCAGCCTATTGAGAAGAGTGGATTTTCCCGCATTGGTATAGCCAACTATGGCAACCTTTGAAATTCCGCTCCTATCCCTTGCCGCACGCATGGTACTGCGGTTTTTATCAAGCTCGCTAAGCTCCGCTTCAAGGGCAACTATTCTGCGCTTCATATGTCTTCTGTCGCTCTCGAGCTTGCTCTCACCGGGGCCTCTCGTTCCGATTCCGCCTCCGAGACGGGAAAGCTCAAGACCTTTACCGATAAGTCTCGGTGCAGTATATTTGAGCTGCGCAAGCTCAACTTGAAGCTTACCCTCCCCCGTTAGAGCATGAAGAGCAAATATATCAAGAATGAGCATACTGCGGTCGATAACGTGCGCACCCGTGCCATCCTCCAGATTTCTTATCTGTGACGGTGAAAGCTCGCAATCAAAAATTACCAGCTCAATATCGTTATTTTTGCAAAGCTCACCTATCTCCTGCACCTTTCCGCTTCCCACAACGGTTCTAATATCGGGAGTCTCCTTTGCCTGAATGACTCTTGCAAAGACCTCTCCCCCCGCAGTTTCAAGAAGTCTTTCCAGCTCGTCAAGGCTTTTTTCAACCTCATCCGAATCAAGCCGGCGGCTTTGGAGAGCGACGAGAATGGCTTTCTCGTCAAGCTTTTTTTCATTACAATTCTGTGGCATAAATTCACATCCTTTCGGAAAAAACAATAAGGGCAGGATGTGCAAAAGCACTCCTGCCCGCTACTGCGAAGTTTTTGCTTATTTTGCGCTAGCCTGAAGTCTCTTCTTGAACTTATCAACTCTACCGCCCGCATCAACGAATTTCTGCTTACCGGTAAAGAAGGGATGGCACTTGGAGCAAACTTCAACCTTGATATCTTCGCCCTTAGTGGACTTGGTGACAACGGTCTCACCGCATGCACACTTGATCACTACTTCTTTGTATTCAGGATGAATTCCTTCCTTCATTTTTTACACCTCGCTTTACTGATATTCACACAATACGTCATATTATAGCACACTTTTTTCTAAAATGCAAGAGGTTTTTCAAAAAAAATTCGAATTATACATTTTTTTTCTTTTTTGACGACTTTTTTCGCTTGACATACAGTGATTTATGTGATAAAATAACAACGATACATAAAAGGAGGTAATTTTTTATGCTAAAAACTATATGTGGCAAAGTTTATGACACAGACAACGCAACTCTTATAAAAAGAAAGTCGGTTGGAGTTTTCGGTGATCCTGCCGGATACGAAGAAACACTCTATCAGACCGAGAGCGGAAGCTATTTCCTCTATCTCAACGGTGGCGAAGAATCCCCTTATAAGAAAGAGGACATAAAGAGAATGTCAAAGGCAAATGCCGAAAAATGGCTTGCCGAATAATTAGATCAAAGAGGGCTGTCATCAAGGATCGCCCTCTTTTACTATTTCTTGTGACAATATAATTCGGGCAGGTCATTAAATAAGCACCAATGACCTGCCTTAGCTTTATTATTTATATGCAAACAAACAATTTAGAGATGGAGGCTATTAAAAGGTAAATAATAAAGCAAAAAATCTCACATATCAGTTATCAAACCAATTGTATTTAAGCCCAAGTGCAGAAAGTCCAACGCCACCTACGAGACCGTTTATAACGCCCCAAATGATAACAACACCCCAAGTTAACATGAAATCACCTCCTTCCATAAAATGGCCTCCGTTCAACATTATAGACGTTTTCTGTCTATTTGTCGATAGTTTTTTTCATTTATGGTAAAATATTTTCGGTGATATAGATGATAAAATCTTTTGGTGAAAGAATTAAACTTCTGCGCGAAAGTGCAGAGCTTACTCAAACTCAACTTGGAAATGCAGTTCATATGACGCAACGCAAAATATCATACATTGAATGCGGAACGTATGAACCGAGCATATCCGACATAGTTGCATTTTGCTGTTTTTTTAATATTTCTGCCGATTATCTGTTAGGACTTCCGCAAGAAATGAACTATCCTGAGAGATAAGTAATTATTTTTTACTCCCAAATTTATACTTTGTTGATGGCTTTGCAAATTTCTTTATCGAAGAAAACCCAAAGCTAATGTCAAAAATGACTTGCTGAATGATAAGATTATACCGTGGCTGTTTTACATTAAGCCACGGTATTTTTAATTTTCTATTGTATTTCTGACTATGTCGTGATATACTAATGTAAACAGCAATTTATCGAACTGTTTACCACCAAGGAGGTTTCTAAAATGGCAAATTTTGAAAAACTTTATACACTGCTTGAAAACAAAAACTATACGGAATTTATGCGAGCCATAGACGAAACCGAGCCTATAGACATTGCGGAATTCATCTCCTCCCTCCCGGAGGAGCGACAGCTTTCCATTTTCCGTATGTTTAAAAAGGATATTTCCGCCGACATTTTCGCAGAGCTTGGAAGTGACGTTCAGGAACGCATCATATCGGCAGCGAAAGATTCTGAAATAGCTTCCATGATCGAGGAGCTTTATGTGGATGATGCGGTGGATATGCTTGAAGAGCTGCCCGCAAATATGGTCAAGAGAATACTTCAGGTGGCAAATCCCGAAACACGTGCCATTATCAATAAATTTCTCAGTTATCCCGAGGACAGTGCAGGAAGCATAATGACTGCGGAATTCATCGACCTTCGCAAATCCATGACGGTTGGCGAAGCGATATCACATATAAGAAAAAAAGGTATAGACAAAGAAACAGTCTATGTTGCTTATGTCACAGATAACGCAAGGGTGCTTCACGGCACGATAAGGCTTGAAGAACTGCTTTTTGCTTCCGATAACACTCTCATTGCGGATGTTATGAATTCGGAATTCGTCTTTGCCGGCACTCATGACGAAAAAGAGACTGTTGCACAGCTTATTTCAAAATACGACCTTCTTGCATTGCCCATCGTTGACAGAGAGCAAAGGCTTGTGGGCATTGTTACGGTCGATGACGCTATTGACGTTATCGAAGAAGCGGCAACAGAAGACATTGAAATGATGGGTGCTATCACTCCTACCGACAAGCCATATCTGAAAACAGGCGTTTGGGAGACCTTTAAGACGAGATTTCCATGGCTTCTTTTGCTCATGGTTTCCTCGACCTTTACGGGACAGATTATTTCCGGATTTGAAGGTGCTCTTTCCGCTTTTCCCGTGCTTATTGCGTTTATTCCAATGCTTATGGGAACGGGCGGTAATTCCGGCGGGCAATCCTCTGTCACCGTCATTCGCGGTCTTGCCCTTGACGAGATCAGAATGAAAGACATTATCAAGGTTATCTGGAAGGAGCTTCGTATTTCCCTGCTCTGCGGCGTTATTCTCTCCGCTTGTAATTTTGTGAAAATAATTCTTGTTGATAATCTTATATTCGGAAATGAGGTAGATCTGCTTTCCGCACTTGTAGTTTCACTTGCGTTACTCGTTACGGTAGTGCTTGCAAAAATTATTGGAGCTTCTCTCCCGATTTTGGCAAAACGAGTTGGATTTGACCCGGCAGTTATGGCGAGTCCGCTTATCACAACCATCGTCGATGCGCTTTCGCTTCTTATATATTTTGCTTTTGCTAAATTGATACTCGGTGTGTAAGCAACAAAGAATAATATTGAAATTTGTGGAAAATGAGGAAGTTTGGACTTCAGCATTTTCCACTGTTTTTATTATGTGATGATACCCACACGATCCGTCATCCTGAGTCGCAGCGAAGTCGAAGGATCTGCGAATGGTTTGAGCCGGTTTTACTATGGATTATATACAGTAATGTTTATTGGCATCGCCT
>CAYPKQ010000053.1:5634-13423 GCA_964411355.1 uncultured Lachnospiraceae bacterium | reverse complement strand
GTTGTTGAATATTTTGTTCAGAAGTCTATTGCAAACGGTATTGATATCATCAGAATCTTCGATGCTCTCAATGACCCCAGAAACCTCAAAACAGCAATCGACGCAACAAAGAAGGAAGGCGGCCATGTTCAGGCGGCTGTCAGCTATACAACAGACCCCAAGGAGGCTGCAGTTAAATTCTATACCCTCGACTACTATGCAAAATATGCAAAGCAGCTTGAGGAAATGGGCGCAGATTCCATCTGTATCAAGGATATGGCCGGTCTGCTTCTTCCTTACGACGCTTATGATCTTGTAAAGGCTCTTAAGGAAACTGTCAAGATTCCGATCCAGCTCCATACTCATTATACTGCAGGCGTTGCTTCCATGACAGCAGTTAAGGCAATCGAGGCCGGTGTTGACATTGTTGACACTGCTATCTCTCCTATGGCTCAGGGTACAAGCCAGATGCCTACAGAGTCTCTCGTTGCTTCTCTTGCGGGTACAGAGTATGATACCGGACTTGATCTTAACGAGCTCAATGTTGTTACAAAGCACTTTACAGCTCTCCGTGAGAAATATCTCGGTGACAGCCTTATGGATCCCAAGGTCATGAAGGTAAATGTAAATGCGCTTATCAACCAGGTTCCCGGCGGTATGCTTTCAAACCTCGTTTCTCAGCTTAAGCAGGCAGGCAAGAGCGATATGCTCGATGCTGTTCTTGAGGAGATTCCGAGAGTAAGATCAGATTCGGGTAATCCTCCTCTTGTAACTCCCTCTTCTCAGATCGTTGGTACACAGGCTGTGTTCAATGTTCTCTTCGGTGAGCGTTACAAGACAGTTACAAAGGAATTCAAGGCTATGATCAAGGGCGAATACGGTCAGACACCTATGGAGCTCGATCCTGCATTTGTAAAGAAGATTCTCGGCGATGAGAAGCGTATTACCTGCCGCCCTGCAGACCTTCTGAAGCCCGAGCTGGATGAGCTTCGTGAAAAGTGCGCACAGTATATGGAGCAGGATGAGGACGTACTCTCATATGCGCTCTTCGAGCAGGTTGCAGAGAAGTTTTTTGAGCACAGAAAGGCTCAGAAATACATTATAGACGCAACAAACGCAGATAAGGATCTGGGCGTTCACAGCGTTTAATTATCAATAAAAAAGGTTGAGTCAATTGCTTTTTAAGAAAGCTTTTGATTCAACCTTTTTTTATAAAAACGGAAATTTGTCGGTGTGTTTGTTGTAATATAATCATCCTTTAGCACTCGTAGATCCTTCGCTTTGCTCAGGATGACTTCATCAAAAAAAGAGAAAGAAACTCACTGTCAAATTCCTGTTTGAAAAAGTCTGACAAATTAGCTTTTTATGTGGAATTGTTTGCTCTATTTATTTTATATTTCAGAGGAGTTATGCCTTCTTTTTTCTTGAAGGCACGTATAAATGTTCCTGTGTCAATGAAGCCCGTCATCTCGGCAATTTGTGCGACGGAAAATTTACCTTGTATGAGAAGCTCTTTTGCCTTATCAAGTCTGTAACAGGTGAGATAATCGTGGGGATTTCTTCCTGTGATCTTCTTGAATATAACCGAAAAATAGCTTCGTGAAAAAACGCATAGATCCGCAAGCATATCTGTAGTTATACTCGTATTATAGTTTTTCGTGATAAAATCGCAGGCTTTTGTAATACAGTTCTCATCGGTTTTGACACTGCTTTCAAGTGCTTCGTATAAAATATCGCCGATAATTTTTGAAGATGAAATCTCAAATGAAGCGTATTTTTCCCGACATAGAGAAATGCATTTTTTCGTGCTTTCAAAAACCGATTGTTTAATTGGAAAAACGCAACCGCCTATTGAATATAGATGTTCGTAAAGCGAAAAGCAGTTGAGACCGTTAAAATGAAGAAAAATAAAGTTCCATTCTTCTTCCTTTGAAGGATAATAAATATGTTTGTCATTACAATTTATAATTGCATAGTTTTTCTCGGAAAGAATGTGGTTTTCTCCTCTGTATCGAAGGACTCCGCTCCCTTTTTCTGTGCAAATTATAAGCAGGCTGTCAAGCCCCTTGCGATCGATATAAAAATCCTCCTTGCAAACGAATCTTCCGGTCCATTCGGGATAGTAAAAGAGCTTTTTTGTTGTTTCACTCGGAGTGCTTGAATATCTTTCATATATTTTGCAGCTTTCCTTCTGCATTTCTTCACCACCTAACAAAAAGCCTATTTTTTAAAACAAAACATCATTGAATACAGGCCATGATATTATTATAATATATTTATAAAATTATGTCAAGGAGAAAAAATGAAGGACAAAAAGTATATATTTCTCAATAAAGACGAGATGAAAAACAAGAATTCTTTCGTGAAGAATGAATTTGACCCTTTTGAAATAGGTTTTCCGCTATTTGAAATTTCGGATGAAGCAATTTGCCAAATTTATTATTTCAGATGGCATACCTTTGTAAAGCATATAAGAAAAATACCTTGCGGTTATGTAATTACCGAGTTTTTTTCGAAAGTTCCGTGGGCGGGGACGTATAATACTATCAATTGCCCCGCAAGCCATCATTTTTATGAGAGAAGATGGCTTTATGATGAAAAATACCTATCGGATTATGCGAAATTTTGGCTTAGCGGTGAGGGCGACGTCAGAAAATACAGTTTTCCCATTGCCGATTCACTTTTTTCTTTTTGCAATATCAGCGGTGACTATTCGCTTTGCTTTTCTCTTTATGATAAGCTGAAAAAAGAACCATTTGATGTGGGAGAAGGAAAAGATGCAGGAATGCGGTCTATTTTATCAGAATGACGGCAGGGATGGCATGGAATACTCCATAAGCGGAAGCGGTTTGCGCCCCACAATAAATTCTTATATGTATGCTGATAATATCGCACTTTCAAAAATTGCAAAAATGCTCGGAAAGAATGATGAATCCGCATATTTTAAAAGCAAAGCTGATAGCATAAAAAAGCTTATGGATGAGATGCTTTGGGATGAAGATGCGCAATTTTATAAAAATCTTTCGGAAAAATCAGGATATCAGATGGCAGATGTCAGAGAAGAGATTGGATATATTCCCTGGTGCTATAATATTCCCGATGAAGATAAAAACGCAGCTTGGAAATTTCTTATTGATGAAGAATATTTTGCCGCACCATGGGGAATAACCACCGCCGAGAGAAATCATCCTTGGTTTATGGAAAAGTTCGACCATGAATGTCTTTGGAACGGTCCTTCATGGCCATTTGCAACCTCTCAAACCTTAAAGGCACTTGCAAATCTGCTTAACGATTATAAGCAGAATATAATGACAATGCATGACTTTTTTCTTTGATAAAGAAATATGCAAACCAACACTTTTTAACCGAAAACGACAAAAAATTCCTTTTATTGATGAAGATCTTGATCCTTTTACCGGCGAATGGATCGCCAAAGGTGAGCTTGAAAAAATGAAAGATCCGCCCGGCGGTGCAGATAGAGGCAAAGACAATAATCATTCTTTGTTTTGCGATCTTATCATTAGCGGTCTTGTGGGAATAAGACCGAGAACGGATGAAAAAATTGAGATCGCACCACTTTTTGAGGCAGATGATATAGAATTTCTTTGCGCCGACGGTATAAAATATCACGGTCATTTTATAAGTGTTGTTTGGGATAAAAACGGTGACCGTTATAATGTGGGAAGTGGTCTTTCGGTCTTTGTTGATGGTGTAAAAAGAGTTGCACATCGGGATATTAAAAAAATAATTATTGAGCTTTGAGGTGAAATAATGGAGAAAAAATTTGTTAAATACTGCAAGAATCCCGTTCTCGGAAATCGTGAGCTTGGAACTTGCTTTGATGTTTATGTAACCAGAGAGGATAATCTCTACCGCATGGATTTTTCATGGAGAAAATATAATTCCAGCGCTGTGACATTCAGCAAAGATGGAATAGGCTAGTGCGAGCCTAAAATAACACTTGCGTGCAGACCCGAAAGCGGATTTGAGGAGCGGGTCAATCGAAATTGTGTTTTGAAAATTGACGGTAAATATAAGATGTGGTACACGGGACAAGCGAGGGAATATAGCTTCATCTGTTATGCCGAAAGCGATGACGGATTGAATTTTAAGCGTTTGGATGAGCCTATTATGATTCCCGAAAGACCCCATGAGGGGGCTTCGGTGATGAATCCTTGTGTGCTTTATGAAAATGGAATATACAGAATGTGGTATGCTGCAGGTGAGACCTATGAGCCGAATGTCCTTTGCTATGCCGAGAGTATTGATGGGATTGAGTGGAGAAAATCAAAGATAAATCCCATTTTTGTTGCAGATAAAAACAATATATATGAAAAAGCAAGAGTTGGTGGCTGTCAAGTTATAAAAACCGATGACATGGGATATATTATGGCGTATATCGGATATGAAAATATAGATAAGGCGCAGATATGTTTGGCACGCTCGGAAAACGGAATCACGGGCTGGGTCAGATATGAAGGTAATCCAATCATATCTCCCGATAAGGAAAGCTGGGATGCGGATGCTTGCTATAAACCGTCATTTCTTTGGAATAAAGACTGCGATGAATGGATGCTTTGGTATAATGGCAGAAAGGGGCATGACGAGTTCATTGGTCTTGAACTTGCGAAGAAATTGTTTATAAGCAAAAAGGGGCTGAATGAGTCAGCCCCGATTTTTATTTTATGAACAGTATTCTGTATTCAAATTTATCAAGATCGATTGGTGATGTGATGTCTACATTTCTTTCAAGATCTCGAATAAGAGTTACCTTTTCGGGCAACTCAAAGGTGACGTTTTCTACCTTATCGGTGGATGCATTTGCAAGGAATGCAAGCATCATCCTCTCACCTATGGGCGATGTATAGCGATAATAGCTTATCTTTATGCGCTCATCGGAGTATTTCGCTCCGTTGCTCCAATATGGACACCATTCGGATTTTTCAACAGGGAAGGAATCCACGATCTTCCAAATATCCGACATCAGATCCAGAGGATGCTCGATATCGTTGGGGCGTGGGAGTATTCCATGGATGGATGAAAACGCCATTGCATTTTCAAAGCTCCAATGGGGCTTATTTTCATAAGCGATAAACTCGACCGGAACACCCATATTTCGACCTGTATATTCTGCTCTGAAATAATCAAGTGGTACACCGTTCCCAAATTCTCCCTTAACATAGTCAAGCTGAAGATTCTCGCCGTACCATGAAAGGTCAACATAGGGAAGGGCAGTAAAATTGGGGCATCCGCAGGCGTGAACATTTACAATTCCGCCTCGCTCGGAAACTGCATCATGGAGCTTTGCGAGAAGCCTGCGTACCGCCTTTATCGGATATGAGCCGTGAAGATTTCCTTCGTCATCATACCAGCCGCAGCCATGCTCGGGAGAGGAGCATTGCCAGATGGTTGATGTGCCGTCAAGATAAACACCGTCGGTGTGGTATTCGTCCATGACCTTTGCAATTCCCGCTACCATCTCGTCCGCATAATCATAGCTTCTGTAGCAGGACATGAAGGCTCTCTGATAGGGTACTCTGTACCAAGCTCTGACAAATCCGCCGTTTTTATCGTTTCTTACATAATCTGCCTTCTCCGACCATTCGTTACTCATGGTCGATATTTCATAGCCGAAATAGGTAAGTACCTTTATACCTCTTTTGTGACATTCCTCAACTATTCTGCGTATCTGATAGCCCGTATATTCTGAAAGCTCAAAGCGGTTCTGGCTCTTATTCCATTTTTCATGAAGAATAAGTGTGTCAACTCCCTTTTCCACAAGGCGATCGAAGCGACCTTCCTTTTCGAGAAAGTCAATATAGTTGCCCTTTATCTTGATAAAGCAGTCGATATGGAGAGCTTTATGGAGATAAGGGGACTTTGGAAAGGGCTTGACGGGAGTTGCGATGAAGCCCATCTTAAAGGTAAGGGGATAGAAGAGAAAATGACCGTCCTTAAGGTTTCCTACCCAGCTTTTCGGATGGCTGTCAAGAAGATGGAAGCGCATAACGAGCCCATTTTCGGTATGAACAAGCTCAATTGCTCTTTCATTATCCTCGGGCTGCCAATTCTGCTTATTTTCCGCATAAAATCCAAAGCCGAGATCGTCATTTCCAAGCCAAAGAAGGGGCTTGAAGGAGAATGCGGCATCAAGTTTTGGTACTGCGCCGCTTGTTGAAGCTGCGCCAACCTTTGTATTGCTTCCGTCGGAAAGGTGGAGCGAGGATGCGGGGTACATTGAATAGAGCTTTGCAATTTCTTCGCTTATGGGAATTTCAAGCCAAAGCCTTTCCAGCTTGTAATCCCTCGGTGGAAGAGCATCAAGTCCAACCTCCTGCCTTACTGTCTTGCCTCTTGGCATTACCTTAAGCTCAACGTCGGCACTTCCGTCATACGAAACATTTATACAGGTATCTACAATGAAAAGCTCGCTTTGAAGTGCACCGCAAAGGGTAATGCCCTCGTCAGAGCTTTTCTGAATGAAGCTCTCGCTTTCGTTATCGGGGTAATTTGTGTCCCAAACTATCTCGCTGCCATCTTCTATGCCAACCAGACGCATAGGGGCAGCCAAAAGCTCTTTTCCGAGAGAGATTACAGAGGAGGGAAGGGAGTTTGCGCCGAAAACATATTCTCTTCCGACTGTTTTGACCCTATATGAAAGATTTTTTTTAGTGACCTCAACAGGTAAAAATGGTTTTTTAATCATATCAAAATCCTCTTAGTCATGCATTCTGAAATCTACGCTTCTCGGAATGGGGAACATCTTGTCTGCCGCATTGTTGTCCTCTTTTCCGAATTTTTCGGCATAGATCTTGCGATAGAGCTGAACCCAGATATGAGAAATTGAAATTTCACCTTCCTTGATATCGCTCATAACGAAATTCTCATTTACGATCTCGGTAGCTTCTGTATATCTGCCGAGATTTATGAGCGCGATAGCGCATATAAGTCTTATTCTTCCAAGCTCTTTAAGGGCGGGAGTGAGACTGTCATAAATTTCCAGCCACATCTTGTCCTCACCGCATGATGTAAGGATGATTCCAACCTCTGTTGTGAGAGTTCTGTTTGTTTTCATAAGAGAGAAGGCGCGAAGGATATATTCCTTTGCCTTTTGGATGTCATTATAAACGTTCTTATAGAGCATGGAGATGTTTCTGAGTGCCCAAGGATTTTCGAGGAGTGCGCAGGAGCTTTCAAAAGCCTTTTTAGCTTCCTCGATCTTTTCTGCAGCATAAAGTGCAACGCCTCTCTGAAGCTCGGTGTACCAATCCTTGTTTTCAAGAGCGCCAAGCTTGTTTATCCAGAAATCACCTGTTGCATAGCTTGCGGGGGGAGTGAGAGGGGTGGGGGGAGCTGATTTTTTATCATTAAGCAGACCAAGCCAGAATGCACTTGCTTCGTCATTTTCGTCGATGGGGAATGAATGGTAGCGGCTGATATTCTCGCCTCTGATTGCCATTTCGATTCCGCCCCAGTTGCTTCCTCTCATAACTATTTTTCTCTCTGTTACGCTGTCCTCACCGGGGAAATGGAGAGACTTGGGGTCGCCAACCTTTTTGGAAAGATGCTCTTCAACTGCGCCTGTTGCAATGCTCCAATCGGAACTGTGAGCCTTTTCGGGATCGATATCAAGGGCGGTATAAGCCTCGACCCATTCCCACTCACATCTTTCGGGCATGGGGATGTGCTCAAGCTGTGTATGAGCGAGACCCGCTTGGATCTCTATGTATGCCTGTCCTTCTTCCGAGAGCCACTCGCTCCAGTGACGTCCTCCCTGACCCTGACCCCAAAGGAAGCATTTTCTTCCTAT
>CAYPKQ010000053.1:0-5624 GCA_964411355.1 uncultured Lachnospiraceae bacterium | reverse complement strand
ATCATCTTGTTGTCCGAGCACTGAAGGAGTCCTTTTCCGTTCTCGTCCGCCGTTGCGATCCACTTGTTGTTTTCTTTTGGAATCTTATAGAAAAAGTCACGGCAAGCGGGTATTCTCGAAGGATAGCTGACATCCTTGCCTGCTTCATAGGGAACCGAGGTTTTATCAAGTCTGTAATGGTCGCAATCGTAGAAGCAGAGGAAGGAATCCTCGGCAGGAACGAGAACTCTCGTTGTGGGAGTTTCGGGGACTGCGATATTTGACCACCAATACATATGCTTCCATGTATCGTTCATGTTTTCAATTCTGTCCTTTATGTAAAGAACATCGCTTCCGTCGGGCAAAAATGCGCTGATGGTATAAACAACGCCGCGTATTCTCTCGTATTCATAAAGATTGAGCACTTCACCCTCGGGAGTTGTTGCGATCTCGGCAAAGAGCTTATCGCAAGTAAGGGGATTATGCCCCTTTATGCCCATGTTGAATTCAACACCGCCGCTGAACCAAGCATTGCGGAGAGCAAGGTTACCGGGCTGATAAACGGTATTTTTATAGAGAAGCTCTCGATCACCCTTTTTATCGTAAAGCGACCAAAGTCTGCCGCCAAGCTCGGGGAGAAAAACAGCCTTTAAAAATTCATTTTCAAGGATAATTGCGTTCCATTCCTTATCCTTTCTTTCTCTTCCGTAGCCGTCCTGTATCTTGTAGGGGATCATTGTGTTGATCATACCCTTTCCGATGTATTTTTTCTCCTCATCGGAAACTCTATCGGTGCACTTATAGCCTGCGTGGATATAGCTGATGTTGCCGATATCGGGCATGTGGTTGTCCTCACCCATAGGAGCAGAGGGTATAGTGTATTTTTCAAGCTTTATCATGTTGATTTATGTCCTTTCATTATTGATTTTTATTGCTGAATTCAGAAATGCTATAAGGTTATTTTTATCCCTAAAGCCTTTTTGCTTTATAAAATTTTCAATGCGGTATCTGACAGCTCTTTCGCCAAGGAATGTTTCTTCTGCAATGGTTTTTATAGGCTTATTATTCATAAGTCCCACAAGAATTTTCGCATCGGTATAATCACATGATTGGAGAAAAGCCTCAATGCTCAGTATTCCGCCAACTATTTCTCCATCGAAATATTTTGATTCGCCGGATGCGGCAATGTCCTTTTCTTTTTGTCTTTCATTCAGAGCGTCATAATTGGGCAGCCTTGCGGAATCTCTTACTATGAGCTTACATTCAAGTGTCAGAACCATATTATATTCTTGAGAGGAATTTTTTATGATGTGATAAAGGTTGACAGCTTGCTTTCCCATTTCGTAATAATTGAAATCTATGCTTGAGAGTGCCGGAGTCATGCCTTGACCGATAAATGAATTTCCCATTCCGATAACGAAGAAATCCTCGGGTATCTTGTAGCCTTTTTCCGACATTTTTTTCATAAGACAGATCGCCACCGTGTCATTTGCGCAAAGTGCAGCGTTATATTCCAGCTCGTGAAGCTCTTTAACAAAATCATCAACGCATTTTTCAATGCCGTCTGTGGCTAAAATGATGTCATTTTTATCGGGAAAAACATTGCATTTTGTTTTGTCCGAGATGGAATCTGGATTTGCACCGAGAAAAACGATTCTGTCTCTTCCGCTTTTTTTCAGATATTCAACAGTATCCAGCAGGGCGTCCTCAAGACCGAGGACGATGCCGCTGCAGGTCTTTCTGTGACCATGAAACATACTTGTATTTGCAAGTATCGGTACTGCCCTGACAGCAAAAAGCACTTCGATGCTTTCGTTTATCCAGGCGGGATTATGCCCAACGATAAGCACCATTTCGCCGCTGATCTTACTCGGATTTTTTAAATCCTCGCCTGTAAGATATACGAGATTATATTTATATTCAAATGAGTTCTTAATAAGTCCCCGTTTTATGTTCGCCCACCAATATGAATTCTTTGAATGAGGGGCGGCAAGGACATACAGATTATTATTTTTCATAGATGCCTCGCAAAAAATTACTGGTTTAATTATAACATTAAAAATCTGTCAAGGCAAGAGGGAGGGCGGAAAAAAAAGACGGAAAAAGTCATTTTTTTTCCGTTTTCAATTATAAGTTAAATTTTTTCGGGAAATTATGAATCCTATTGACAAATCCGACGGGATGAATTATAATTGCTAATATGATGAATCGAAAATAGAATATTTATAGATACAGTATTGCTATGATTCTGATGAAATTGAAATTTTAGCTTGAAAAGTAATGATTTGAGGTGAAAAAGTATGAAGTTTCTTGTTTTTTCCGATATCCATTATAATCCCGGGGGTTCTCCCTCGGGAGATGAGGAGCATATAAGAATAATGCAAAAGAGGGCAGAGGAGAATGGGTGTGATTTTATAATTTCCGGGGGCGATTTTTGCTTCGATCCTTCTCATGAGATCTCCAAAAATTTTCTTGATCTATATAATAGCTTTCATATTCCGTCATATCACATCCTGGGAAATCATGATACAGACTATACCGCTCTTTCAGATATCTTGAAGCTATACAAGATGCCTCATAACTACTACTATTTTGATATCAACGGATATAGGGTTATAATTTGCGATTCAAATTATTATCTGTTTGACGGAAATTACTACCATTATGATCTTAAAAATTATCATTCGCATATAAACGATTCGATATTGGGAATAATACCCGAGGAGCAGCTTGAATGGCTCAAAAAAACAATTGAAGAATCGGAATATCCCTGCATAATCCTAAGCCATGAGAGCTTTGAGCGTGAAATGGACGGAGTTTATAATAGGGATGCGATTCGTAAGATAATAGACGAAGCAAATAAAAGAAAAAAGCATAGTGTTCTTATGTGCATAAACGGTCATTATCATGTAGATAATTTGAGGATCATTAACGATGTGGCATATTTGGATCTCAATTCCGCATCCTTTCAGATGGCAAGAGTTGAGCATGATCTTTTTCCTGATGAGCTTTGCCAAAAATACAGTGTTTTAAGAAATCTTGTTTTCTTTAATGAACCGCTTTGTGCAGTCATTACTCTTGAAGGTTCGCACATTTCGATAGAAGGAACGGAAGGCTCATATTTTATGGGAGTAAGTCCCGAAAAGGCGGGAGGACCTGCCAATGATCGCATGGGGCGCAAAAAAACAGCAAGAGTGCTTTCCGCAAAAATAGACCTTTAGTATAAGGAGAAGAGAAAATGAGGAAGATTTTGTTGCTTGGCGATTCAATAAGAATGGGATACGACAAATACACAAGAGATAAGCTTGGGGACATTGCCGAAGTGTATTTTCCGGATGAAAACTGTAAATTCTCGGTTAATATGGTGCGCTATATATATGAATGGGCAGATCAGCTCAAGCTGAATAGGGATGAAATAGAAGTTGTTCACTGGAATGTGGGTCTTTGGGACTGTCTCCACATGGAGGACGGTGAGTCGCTCGTGCCCATTGACATATATGAGAAAACCATTGGTAGAATACAGGAACTTATAAATTCTGCTTTTCCAAATGCAAAGTCGATTTTTGCCACTTCTACTGCGGTTTCCGAAAAAATGTGGGCATGGCAGGGAAAGATAAGATACAATAGAGAGATAGAAAAGTTTAATGAGGCGGCAAAGCGTGCTCTTTCGGCATATGATGTGAGGATAAATGATCTTTATGCGCTTGTTTCGCCTCTTCCCGATAGCTATCATTCGGATGCGACCCACTATTATACTCCCGAGGCAACAAAGCTTATAGGCGATGCTGTGGTTGCAAATATTCTTTCGGTGCTTGGTATTGATGAAAAATGCCTATCCGAAGCCTATAACGATTATTCTCCCGATAAGATAATCGGTATATAAAGTTTTTTCGGCTTTTTCTATTTTTTCGGCTTTCCTCTGAAGCAAAGAGCAGCAAGATATCCGAAAACAAGTGCCGCTGAAATGCCTCCGGCAGAAGCTGTAAGGGCTCCCGTAAGTGCACCTAAAAGCCCTTGCTTTTGCACTGCCTCCTTTATGCCTTTTGAAATCAGATAACCGAATCCGGTAAGGGGCGTTGTTGCACCTGCCCCCGCAAGATCGACCAAGGGCTTGTATAATCCAAGTGCGCCGAGAATAACTCCCGCAACTACATATGAAACAAGTATTCTGGCAGGCGTAAGGGCAGTTTTGTCGATGAGGATCTGAGCAATTACGCAAAAAGCTCCTCCGACGGTGAATGCCATGACATAGTCCATAATATTTCCCATTATTTTTCAGCTCCTTTAATTCTGATGAGATGTGCAATACCGGGGATGCCAAGTCCTTGCTTTATGCTGTCGGGGCTCATAAGCGCTCCCGTGCCCAGGATGAGAATGTCAGAAAGCTCGCCATTCTCAAGCTTTGGCAGTAAATATGAGGCGAGAACAGCTGCGCTGCAGCCGCATCCCGAGCCTCCTGCATGAGTGTCTTGTGTTTTTCGGCTGAACATCATCATTCCGCAGTCGTTAAGCTCTGTGCCGCACTCTATCCCCTCGGCTAAAAGCAGGTCCCGGAGAATGGAATTACCCTCATAGCCCAGATCCCCCGTTGTGATGAGGTCAAAATCACCGGGGGATTTTCCGCTTTCCTCAAAATATCTGAGAAGGGTGTAAAGTGCCGCAGGAGCCATTGCCGCACCCATGTTGCCGGCATCTCGAATTCCTTTTTCAACCGAAATTCCGGGCAAGGCTTCAATGATTTTCGCTTTTCCCGCAGCATTTTCGCCTTCTGCCGATTCTGTTATAAATGCCCCTGCGCCTGTCACCGTCCATTGTGCCGTGGGTGCTCTTTGTGCACCGTATTCGAGAGGAGTACGGAATTGTCTCTCTGCACTGCAGTTGTGGGATGAGGTTGCGGAAAGGCAGCGCTTGTAAATTCCAGTGCTTGTCATTATCGAAGAGAATATAAGCCCTTCGACAGCGGTGGAGCAAGCACCGTAAAGACCGAGGAAGGGTACATCAAATTCGAGAAGCCCATATGCGGAGCTTGTGCATTGATTTATAAGGTCACCTGCAAAGATCGCATCGATGCTGTTTTCGTCAAAACCGCCTTTTGAGAGGGCGAGATTTGCCGCAAGCCTTTGCATTTCCGCTTCGGCTCGCTCCCATGTTTTTTGACCGAAACGGTCTTCCTCATCGTGCATATCGAAATAAGAACCGAGCGGTCCTTCATGCTCCTTCTTGCCAACCACCGATGCCGCTGAAATTATCGCAGAATTTAGCTTTATTATGCCTTTTTTCATATTACCTCCCAAAACTCTTTTTTGGTTATTCTTCCACAAAAGAGTTTTTTTATGTGTTTTTATTGACTTTTTCATAAAAATGGTATATAATAATTCTGCCAAACAAATTTAATAGATAGAATTAGGGTGTTTTTCTCTTTTGATGAATATACCTTTTATTTGTGTGTCTATATTTAATGTGGTAAAAAGCAGATTCCACTTAAATAGGTGCGCAAGATAAAAGGCTATTCATTATTTTGATTGGTGATATCTCTAATTCTATTTAGATTTGTTTGGCGACAATCGGAGTTTGCTTTTTCGTGTGCCGACTTCTGTTAAATGAACATAAGGAAGAAGGATAAAAAGGCGATACAATGGGCTAAT
>CAYPKQ010000052.1:0-13679 GCA_964411355.1 uncultured Lachnospiraceae bacterium | reverse complement strand
GTTGGAACAATGCCCGGAAGCTCTCCCCATTCCTTCTGCGCCGCTCTTATATTATGTAGCCACTCGCGATAGCTGTTTTCCGCAGCATATGACATTATCATATGCTCGCAGGACGCCGCCGCATCTCCCGTCCAGCCGTTCTTTTCCCTATGGGGACAGTCTGTTGGGAAATAATAGAAATTGGAAAGATCGGAATTTCTCACGGCACTCCAAAGCTTGTTTGCCGTATCATTTGAGCATTTGAAGGACGCTCTGTCATCAAGTGCAGAGCTCATAACAAGGTATGTAAGAGCCTCCTTTGTCGCCTGCTCCTCGCTTATTCCGTGAACGTATATATATCTGAAGCCATGATAAACGAACATAGGAATGAAAACTTCCTCTTCCTTATCGCCTCGGCAAATGTAAATATCTCTCTGAACATATCCATCGGGGAAGAAATTGATATTGTCGTAATATCCTTTTCCTTCCTCATTTATATTTTCACAGCACTGAAAAGAGATTTTCTGTCCTGCTCTTGCCTTTTTTATCTTAAATCTGAAAATTCCCGCAGTGTCTTTTCCGAAATCATAAAGATAACCACCCGTACGCTTGGGAGAAATATCTTCAAGCTCCGTATAATAATCATCTCCGGCTTCTGCCCGCCTAGTAAAAGGTGCAAGCTCGCCGGGACGGATATTCACCGGGTAAAGCTCCTCATATACCTTGATAGGCTCAGCGGTGCAAAGCTTTGCATATCCTCTGGGATTGTCAGACTTCAAAACCCTTCGCCAATCGCTGTCGTCAAAGCCCGCTTCGCACCAGCCGTCCTTCTCAAGACGAGCATCATAGAAAACTCCGTATCGGTAATTATCGAATGTTATGGGTGATTCCGAGCAAAGAAAATCTGTTGCATCAAACTCGGTAACTTCATTTCCGCACTCGGCTTTAAAATTAAGCGCCATTCTGGGAGATGATGTATATACTGCATCCTTAAATTCCCAGTTTTTCGTCATAGGGTTGTTAAATCCGTTTCCGAGAACTACACCGATAACGTTTTCTCCTTCTGCAAGCTCTGAAGTGAGGTCATAAAGGTCATAATAGATTATATCATCGGGATTGGAAATATAGGGAGCAAGATACCCCTTTGTAACCTTTTTTCCGTTGACAAAAAGGTCATAAAAGCCAAGTCCGCAAATGAGCAGCTCCGCATTATCGGGTTTTGCCGAAAGATTGAAGCTATGTCTGAATGCCGGGGCATTCACATGATTAAATTCGTTGCATATTTCTCTTGTTGCACAGACAAATTTTTTTGAAAAATCAAGCATTTTTACCTCCATCCCAAAACGGGGTAATCACAAATTATATCTTCCATCAAAGTGAAGATGGGTTGAAATCTATTGAAATATAGGGCTTTTTGCCATATTTTGAACGTCCTCTTGCACTCTCGCCCGAAAAAAGTCGGAGAAGATAGGCAAAAAGCTCTCGGCTTCTCTTATTCAAACGGCATTTTATAACGAGTCTCATTCTGCATCTGCCCTCCACCTTATAGATGGGAGCTTCAAAAGGTCCGAAAACGACCGTTTTAACATCCGAAAAATCGCCGCCGTCATGCGTCAGAGCTTCAAATTCCTCGCAAAGCTTTCGAACTGCCATGAAAAGCTCACTCTCATCCTCGGAGCTGACCGTTATCAGCACGATATCGCAAAAAGGAGGGAAAACAAGAAGCCTTCTGAGCTTTATCTCACGCTCATAAAAGGTCTCATAGTCCTGAGCACAGGCAAGCCTTATAACGTCATGATCGGGATTGCAGGTCTGGATGACCGCCTTTCCCTTATCCGAGGCTCTGCCCGCTCTTCCGATGACCTGGGTAAGCATGGCAAAGGTACGCTCATTTGCTCTGTAATCGTCAAGATAAAGAGACGAATCGGCAAGCAGAACGCCAACGAGGGTAACTGCGGGAAAATCATGTCCCTTTGTTACCATCTGTGTTCCGAGAAGTATATCAGCCTCTCTTGCTCTGAACGAACCGAGAAGCTTGTCATATGAAAATTTTGTGGAGGTGGTATCGGTATCCATTCTGAGAACCTTTGCACCCGATATCAGAAGCGAAAGCTCTTGCTCCACGCGCTGTGTTCCGTACCCCATATGCGCCAGCTTGTCAGAGCCGCATTTTGGGCATTTTTCGGGAAGTGCGGCTTTGTGTCCGCAGAGATGACAGGCAAGATAGCCCTCATCATAGGTTCCCCTTTTGGTATGGTACGTCATAGAAATACTGCAATTCGGGCAGGATAGTGCCTCACCGCATTTTCTGCAGCTTATAAAGGTATTATACCCCCGTCGGTTGAGAAACAAAATAGATTGCTCGCCCTCGCTGAAAGCTCTTGCAAGCTCCTCGGTAAGATGCGCTCCGAGAGGTGAGAGATTGCCCCCCTGCGCCTCGTCTCTCATGTCCGCTATGGCAACCGTAGGCAGCTTTGCGCCGCCGTATCTGTTTTTCAGCTTTATCAGAGTATATTTACCCTCCACCGCCTTCATATAGCTTTCAAGCGACGGTGTTGCCGAAGCCAAGAGCATAAGTGCCCTCTCTGCGGCACAGCGGTATCTTGCAATATCTCTTGCATGATATTTGGGATTCTGGTCAGATTTATAGGTCTGCTCCTGCTCCTCGTCAATTATTATAAGTCCGAGATTTTTGACAGGTGCAAAAACCGCACTCCGAGTTCCTATAACGATCTTTGCATCTCCCTCAAGGGCGCGCAGATATGCATCATATCTCTCTCCCGACGAAAGAGCGGAATGAACCACAGCGCAAAGATCTCCGTATCTTTTTTTGAATATACCTATGGTTTGAGGGGTCAGCGATATCTCGGGCAAAAGCAGAATAACTCCACGGTCTTTTGCAAGCATCCTGTCGATTATGGCAGTCATAACGCTTGTCTTTCCGCTTCCCGTTATTCCGTACAGAAGAGCCGCCCTCGCTTCTCCGCTATCCGAAAGCTCCGAGAGCTTGTCGTATGCCGCCTTCTGCTCCTCATTCAAAATTATCTCCTGTGTGCCCCCATTTGAGAGCGACATATAGGGATCTCTAAAGACGACTTCCTTTTCTTCCGAAAAAACGCCCTTTTCGCAAAGTGCCCGAAGATTTGCCTTTGTAACTCCAAGTGAAAAAAGCTCCTCAGCCGAGAGAACGCCCTCGCTTTTGAGAATTGCCTCTATGGCATCAAGCTGTCCCTTAGCACTTATACGGCAAAATGCACCCTTTTCGCATTTTAATATCTTCTCCGCCTCGGAAGAGGATATAGCAAGTGTATATTTGCTCACCGTCTGCTGCTTTGAGCCGCCGCGCAGAGTCATTTCTCTTGTAATATACCCGCTCCCGAGCAGTTTTTCGGTGCATTCTCTTGCCGCTATGCCGAATTTTTCCTTAAGAGCCCCCTCGGAAATGACTTTTTTCTCCCTTACATATTCGAGAACTCTCAAAATAAGCTCATTTTTACTTCTCGGCATCCCTTCCTTATCTGTTGGACGGAAGTATTCCACAAGACGTGAAAACGCAGCTGAGGGGATCATTGAATGAACAGCCTCGCCCATTGTGCAAAGAGTCTGCTCACGCATATAAAACGCAAGTCCCAGTCTCGTCTCGTCAAGGAAAAGCTCTCCAGAGCACACCGACATTATCGGCTTTATCCCCTTCAACTCCGGAGAAACATTTTCCATAAGAGCCGTAACAAGAGCAAGCGTTCTTCTGTTTCCGCCCCCAAAAGGAACGGTAACAAAGCTACCCACTCTTATATTCGGTCTCAGCTCCCCCGGAATATAGTAGTCGAATGCGCGGTCGAGCGCAAACGGATTATCAAGTATATAAACGCTTGCATATTGCGGCATGGCGCATTCACCCCTTTAATTATTTTTTGTTGCTCACTTTTTTGTAAGGAAAATTATTCCTCGTCCGTGTCCTCTATCTCAAGAACATCGTCCTCCTCGAAAACGTTCTCCTCGTCAACGTCCTCGTCCTCTTCCTCGTCCTCATCTGCGAAGTTCAAAGCCATATTTCTTCTCGCTTCTTCTGCAAGGAGTCTGCTCTCGGCAGCAAGTCTTTCACTCTCTGCTCTTGCGGCTCTCTTTGCTGCAGCAGCCTCGGGATCAAGAATAACGAAATCGCCTGTAAAAAGACGGTTGATAGCGCACTTAACAGCCTTTTCATCTCTGAATTCGCGCTTGATCATGGCATAGATAGCCTTATCTGCATCCTTATTGCCCTGTGTCATTTTTTCTGCGGTTTCTCTTTCCTTAACATACTCGTCTGTTATCATTCTTGCACACTTTGCTGTGGCAATGACCAGCTCATAACGGTTGTACTTGTCCTTTGTAAGATCACTGATAGATGGGAAAATCATAAATATACCTCCATGCCTTATAGGCTAATTTTTTACTGTTTTTTATTCGAAATATTTTATTGCCGCATCGGGTGAGCGTGAAAGCCTGAGCTTTTCCGCATGGACGATGGAAATGATATCGTCTGCAGTGTTTTCTGCTCCGCCGTCGTAATTATATACCACATAGTCATAGCCATGAAGTCTTGTAAGCTCCTCGCGGGTTCTCTCAAGCCTTTTGAGGATCACATCCTCACTCTCGGTGCCCCTGCTGCGAAGCCTTGATTCCTGAACAGAAAAGCTCGGCGGCAAAAGCATTATAAGTACCGCATCGGGATAGAGTTTTTTTACGTTCTCTGCACCCTCAACCTCAATTTCAAGAATGAGGTTTTTACCCGAATCGAGAACAGCCTCAGCTTCCTTTTTCGGAGTGCCGTAATAATTTTCGCAGTATCTTGTATATTCAAGCATACCGCCGTTTTTTATCCGCTCCTCAAATTCCTCGGTGCTTATATAGTGATAATTCACACCGTTTACTTCACCGGGACGGGGTGCTCTCGTGGTTGCAGAAACAGAATAGACAAAATCCTCATCCTTTTCCATCAGACATTTCAGCACCGTTCCCTTGCCGCTTCCCGCAGGACCGCTGACCACAAGAAGAATACCTTTATGGGAAAAACTCATTCCTCTGCCTCCTCGTCTGTCTCGTCCTCTGCGGCACTGTCGCTATCCATTCGGTTTGCAATAGTCTCGGTCTGTATTGCAGAAAGTATAACAAGCTCGCTATCGGTTATTATAACAGCTCTCGTTCTTCTTCCGCAGGTGACGTCGATAACCCTTCCCTCGTCCTTTGAATCCTGAACGAGACGCTTGATGGGAGCGGAATCGGGACTGACCAGCGCAACGATCCTCTCAAGTGCCACCATATTTCCAAAGCCTACGTTGATAAATTTCACAAAAATGCCCCCTTATTCAATATTCTGTATCTGTTCACGAACCTTTTCAAGCTCGGTCTTAACGTCAACCACATATCTTGCAATATTGGAATTATTGCATTTAGAGCCAATGGTGTTTATCTCTCTGTTCATCTCCTGCATAAGAAAATCAAGCTTTCGTCCAACAGGCTCTGTGCTCCTTGTGTATTCGTCAAAGGCATCGAAATGAGAGCGCAGTCTCACAAGCTCCTCGTCAATGGCGATCTTATCCGCAAATATCGCACATTCGGTAAGTATCCTGCTCTCGTCAATGCTGATATTGTTATCCGAGAGCATTTTATGTATTCTTTCTTCAAGCTTAACCCTATAATCCGCAACATCGCCAAGGGAAAGCTCCTCTATCTTGTCAACAGTCTTTCTTATTCCATCGATCTTTGCGCAAAGGTCGCTCTCGATATTGCCTCCCTCACGCTCTCTGGCAAGAATAAATTGCTCGATAGCACTGTCAAGCACCTTGACTATATCCGCCCAATCACGCTCCGCATCCTCCTCGGGCTTTTTGATAACGAATATGTCACTGTATCTTGAAAGACTCATAACGCTGATGTCATCACGCAGAGAAAATGTATCTCTTATGCTTCGGAGAGCATTCAGATATCCCTCGGCAAGAGTAAAATCCACCGATATATCTGCCTGCGCACTCTCGATAACATCAACTCCGATATAAACATCAACCTTTCCGCGTGTCAGTCCCTTTGACTGAAGATAGGGCTTTATCCTCTCCTCAAGGAATGAAAATGCTCTTGATATCTTCACCGAGCAATCAAGATATCTGCTGTTTACGCTCTTTATTTCGGCAGTGATGTCCTTTCCGCCGATGGTGCCCCTGGCTCTACCAAAGGCAGTCATGCTTTTCATCATAAAAAAGATCTCCTTTTAACCGTTTTACGGCATTTTTTCGGCATTTTAAATCTAATTATAGATATACATAGTATATGATACACCAAAAATGCGATTTTGTCAACTTTTTTCAAAATTTACGGATGGTTTTTTTGTACAAAAAAATCGAGCTTTTTACTATTTTTTTGAGTGCAGATGTCATTTTTCAATTTTTTCGGTAAAAAAATTTAAACATTTTGAAAATATTTGGCAAAACCTATTGTAAAAATTGAAAAAATGGTTTATAATAGAGTGAAAATTTATAATTTATCAACTACTAATCGGAGGATTACAATTTTATGGTAGTAGCAGGCGATTTCAAAAACGGTATTACTTTTGACAGAGACGGTCAGGTTCTTCAGGTCGTTGAATTCCAGCACGTTAAGCCCGGTAAGGGTGCTGCTTTCGTTCGTACAAAGCTCAAGAACGTTATCACAGGTGCGGTTATCGAAGAAACCTTCAACCCCACAGATAAGTTCGAGAATGCTTATATCGACAGAAAGGATATGCAGTATTCTTATGACGATGGCGATCTTTATCACTTCCTCGATACAGAAACATGGGAAGAAACTCTCGTTGGCAGAGACAAGGTTGACGACAACTTCAAGTTCGTTAAGGAAGAGATGATGTGCAAGATCATTTCCTATAAGGGCAACATTTTCGGTGTTGAGCCTCCCACATTTGTTGAGCTTGAGGTTACTGATACAGACCCGGGCTTTGCAGGCAACACAGCAACAAATACTCTTAAGCCCGCAACTCTTGAGACAGGCGCGGTTGTAAAGGTTCCGCTCTTTATCAACGTTGGCGATACACTTAAGATCGATACTCGTACAGGCGAGTACCTCTCCAGAGTTTAATCTATAACATTTAAGGGGAAGTCCGTTTTAAAGGTGCTTCCCCTATATTTTAAAACAAAAGATTCAGAAAGGAATATTATCATGACACTTACCGAAAAGGCAGCATATCTTAAGGGACTTACAGAAGGACTCGGACTTGACTCTGCAAAGCCCGAAACAAAGATCATAAACGAGCTTATCGCTCTTACAGAGGACATGGCACGCACAATTGCAGACCTTGAAGAGGATGTTGAATACCTGAACGATTACATCGAAGAGGTTGACGAGGATCTGGGCGCACTGGAGGAGGATTTCTACTCCGACGATGATTTTGATTGCGACGGAGATTGCGACTGCTGCGACTGCGATTGTGATTTTGATGACGATGAAGATTTTGACGAGGAGTGCTACGAGATCGAATGCCCCTCCTGCGGCGAGACCATCTGTTTTGACAGCACCATCGACAGAGAAGACCTGGTTTGCCCCGCTTGCCAGGAAAAGATCGGCGGATGATTTTAATTGATTTTTCAAAGGAACTGCAAATGAATGCAGTTCCTTTTTTCTATATTTTTGGCGATAGACAGTAATTTAACGAACTGTTGAAGATGTATTTTGTAGGGAACGGCGACCTCGACGCCCCTTTTATCATTTGAAAATCACGATTATTTCACGTCTTTTGAGGGACGTCGAGGGCATCGTCTCCTACTGATTTGCGTTTTATCAACACGCCAACAAATTACCGTTTAAAAAAGGGGCTGACAACTCAGCCCCTTAAGATATTAAAAAAGTATTACTTTGCGGTTTTTTTCTTCTTAGCCACAATTATGATAACCACCACTGCCGCAATCACTATGACAGCAACTACTGCGATGATTATGGGAATAATACCGCCCAAGGAAGCAGAATCTCCGTCTGCATCTCCCGGCACAGACTCTGTCAAAGGAGCAGTAGTTTCTTCTTCCTCCCACGTTGTCTCGGTTTCGGGAACTTCGGTTGTCACGGATGTCTCCGTTGCTTCGGGAGCTTCGGTTGTCTCCGGTGCTTCGGTTTCGGTCGCAAGTGCAGTTGTTTCCGGAGATGTGCAAGTTATGGGCTGAGGTGTGCTCGATGATATATCAAAGAAGGTCTTTTCATTATCAGTTGCATATTCCTCGGCATATGAACCGGGTGTTCCGTAGATATTTGCGAGATTTACATTCTCTTCAAATACCGACGAACCGATCTTTCCGACCTCGGGACTTATTACAACATTTGCAATGAGATAGTCATATGCAAAAGTCCATGCATTGATCTCATGAACATTTCTGATATCAGCAGTTCCCTCTATGGGGTCTGTTCCACTTCTGAAAATAGATTTCAGGTTGTGACATTTTTCAAATGCCGCATTGAGTATTTCAAAGCTCTCAACATTCGGTATCTGCACCGTTTCAAGATTCACAAATTCGCAGAAAGCGTATTTTCCGATACTCGTTATGGCATCACCGATAATTACGTGTTTAACTTGATCTCTTATATCGAACCAAGGCTGGTTTTTTGAACCTCCGCCGTAGTAATTTATAATATCGTCGATCTTTCCTGCACCCTCAACGGTAAGTGTTCCCGTTGCCTCATCAAAGCGGAACACGCTTCTGCTGCCGCAGGCAGGGAGAGTGGGGTCTACATAAACATAAAATTCATATTTTTCCGAAGGATCGTTTGTGTTCCGGACATTCATAAGCTTTTCTTTTGCCAGGGCAATGAGACTGTCACCTATTTTGCTTGCATAGATCGTTACAAGTGAATTAGGAATGTCGAAATCAACAAGCTCCTCAATATTTTCGTGAAGGACAAGCTCGCAAATTGCTGTTCCGCCGAATATATTTTTCAGAATCTTAATTCCGCTCATATCGGCTCTGCCCTCAATTCGCTCTGTTCCGTCTTTCCAGATGGTTGTGAGAGAGGAGCTGCCAAGGAAAGCATGACCGTCGATCTGAGTAACATTCTTTCCGAGTCTTATATCCTTAAGAGCTGTATAATACTGGAAGGAGCTGCCGGAAATTTTAGATATGTAATCGCCAACGATGATATGCTCGATCTCGTTCTTATATTCGCTCCAATCGGTAAATCCTTCATCTACATTCTTAAGTGAGCCTGTTTCGTTATAATCTTTGGTTGCGGAAACGAATTCAAGTGTCTTTGTATCGGCATAATATGCCCAGTAGGTATTTATGATGTCGCTGCCGTTATACTGACCCGAGGAATGTCCCCAGACTGTTGCTCCGTCATGCTTAAATTCGGGGAGACCTGCCTCAACTTCTCCTTGGGGCTTGCTTGCAGGCGCACCCGTGGTTTTCTTTGTTCCCTGTGTTTCCTCACCTGTATCAAGGTCAATAAAGGTATATCCGTTTGCCTTTGCAAATTCAGCAGCCTTTGAGCCGGCCTTTGCCTTGATTGCAGGGAAGCTCTTGTTACCGCCGAAAACCTCATCTGAGGCAAATTCTGTATCCATGCCGAGAACGGTAACGGTTTCCAGCTTGCTTGTGTACATAAATACACCGTTATTTATAAGGGTTACACCCGCAGGAATTTCGATCTCGGTAAGACCGTTATATTTAAAGCATTCCGAGGGAAGCTCTCCCGCATAGTCGGGGCTGAGAGCGAGAGCTAACAGCTTGGAGCAGCCGTCAAGGCAATATGACTCAACCTTGGTAACATTTGAAAAATCAAAGAATCCCTCGACAGGCTCATTTCCTCTTACGTAAACAGAAGAAAGCACCGTACCGTATTCAAATGCTGCTCTTTTTATTTTGTTTACCGAAGGCGCAAGCTCAACAAGCTCAAGCTTTGACATAGCGGAAAAACCCGCAACCGCTGTTATACCGTCACCGATTATTATCTTTTTAGCATCGGCGAAGGTGGGAAGATTGGTATTCCAATTGTTTTGAGTTCCCGTAACGGGGTCTTTTCCGTAAAGCTCGGTGGTCTGCACCTTATCACTCGCCGCAGCATCGATCTCAAAGGTGAGAACTCCGTCCTCCGTCATTGTCCATTTAATATTTGTTGCTTCACCGTTGTCATTTACCGCATATCCGCTTCCCGGAGTTGCCGCCGAAGCGGAAACAATCAAAAGCGAAACGAATACAAACAGCAAAGTAAAGGTCAAGAAAAAGCGTGAATTGATTTTTTTCATATTGGGTGCCTCCTTAATCATCTCTATAGTTCATTATATCATCTTTTTTTCTTTTTTCAAGGACTTTGAGGCAAAAAATCATAGATAATTAACATTAATCTCGCATTTTTTAGTGTTTTTTTATATTCACTTGCAAAAAATATCATCAAAAGACTTATTGGGCACAGAAAGACAAAAAAACAAACAGTAATTTATCGAACAGGCGATAACGAATTTTTGTAGGGGACGGCGACCACGACGTCCCCTACAAAATACATCTTCAACAGTTCGATAAATTACTGTTTACCATACAAATATTTTTCCATTTATGCTCAAAGGGGTTGACTCAAAAGCCACCCCCTTGGATATTCAAATTATCAGAACAAACCCGAGAGCTTGGAATTTGTATCGACATCCATATTTTCTGCAAAAAGCGAAAACCTAAAATACTCATTCAAGGTTAGTTTTCAAATTATTCAGTGCGTATTCGCAACACTGCACAATAAGATTGTTAAGCGAAACCTTTTCGCTTTGAGCAACACACTCAAGCCTTTTCACAAGATCTATCGGCAGTCGAAAAGTCTTATTTACATATTCATCTTTTTTTACTTCAAACATAATATCACCCTGTATTATTTTACTCAAAAATCGACGCATTGTAAACACTGTAATTTTACAATATAAATTTAAGTGTATTTTACACTTGACAATTTGTTCTGTATGTGTTATAATGAAGTAGCGGATATCCCAAATCAAATATCGAAGGAAGGAGGTGATAACATGAAAAAATTTTTTGCACTGTTTTTAGCAGTAGTAATGCTTGTTTCAAGCCTTGCTATCACAATTTCTGCACAAACAGGCTTTTATATCGGAACTAAAAGCTTTACTTACAACGGAAATCGCTATTGTACTTGCACCTTAAGCAATCCCGGAAAAAAAGATGCAAAAGTAAAAGTAACATTCACTCGTGCCAATGGATGCGCTCTAACAATAAAAATGACAGATAGCAGCGGTCGTTATATTTGGGGAGAGGATTATACTGTTAGTACCAATGCTTTCGGGTACGGTTCAAGAACCTACACGCTTGGAAAAAATCATTCTGTTTACAGACTTTATTTCAGATCTACAACAGGTAAGGGTTCAGGTTATGTTTCCGTTACCAATCCAAGTAATTGCCGTATAAGCTAAATAACGGGCATCTGTTATCGATTTTATGCAGACAGATGCCCATAATTCTGAACAGGTGAAATATGAAAAACAAATTTCTGATAATATTCGCAATTTTATTCTTTTTTTGCGGTTGCGAATCGCAAAAAAAAGATCCATATGGTTTTCAAGCTAAGGACTTTGTTGATTTATACGATTATAAAAACATCACTATTGACAGAAAATATATCGAGATCAGTAGTGAAGACATAGACACAATAATTAATTTGGATTTTTCTACAAAACAGTATTATCGGCAAGATAATAATTCCAACACAATTAAAGAAGAAGATATAGTTTTAATTGATATTGAATGTTCGGATGAAAAATTTAAAACAAAAGATTGGTATTATGAAGCTGGAAGCGGCTCTATCTCGGAAGATTTTGACAACTTACTTATCGGCAAAGCAACTTATTCAAATTTTGAATATATATATAAAGCAGACAAAGACTATGTTTTTCAAGTCATTTTAAAAGGAAAATTTATTCTAAATGATTCAACAAATGAAGAGATGGTTTGTGAGTTTTACGGTTTTTCTTCCATAAACGATGTATATGAATATCTGACTCAAAGAGCACAGAAAGAAATTCTCTACAATTACGCTTTGGAACAAATTTTAGCTAATTCCAAACTGAAAAGCTTTCCAAAATCAATTATTGCTAAAGCAAACTCATATATTGAAAAATCATTCGATGATAATAATGATATTTCAAATATCGAAGAAATACAGCAAATCGCATATGATTATTATTATGAAATTATGGTTTTAAAAGCCATTTTGGAAAGAGAAAATATTGAAATAACAGCAAATGACACAGATAAAAAAATCTCCAATCTTTCCGAAAAAAACTCTATCGCTATTGAAGATATCGAAAAATTATATTCTTCCGATGATATTTATTATTTAACCATGACAGATATATTAAAACCAATATTATCGGACTATATAATATTAACAGATTAAAACAAAAAATCGGTTGTTTCGTTTACGAAACAACCGATTCGATTTTTTATTAGCTATCAGAACAGACCTGAGATCTTGCCGTTTGAATCGACGTCGATCTTCTCTGCCGCAGGAACCTTGGGAAGTCCGGGCATTGTCATGATGTCGCCTGTAAGAACAACGATAAAGCCTGCGCCGGCAGAAACCTTAACGTTTCTTACAGTAACCGTGAAACCTTCGGGAGCCCCCAGCTTTGTGGGATCATCCGAGAAGGAATACTGTGTTTTTGCCATACAAACGGGAATCTTGTCAAATCCGAGAGAGGAGAGCTTATCGATCTCCTTCTTTGCCGCAGGAGCAAAGGTAACTCCAACACCGCCATATACTCTCTTTACGACCTTTTCGATCTTTTCCTCAATGGAGTCATCAAGCTCATAGCTGAAGGAAAAGTCATTTTTCTCCTCGCAGAGTCTTACGACCTCTTCAGCCAATGCCATACCGCCACGGCCGCCGTCTGCCCAAACGGTCGAGAGAACAACATTAACTCCGAGAGCCTTACATTTTTCGATAACAAGCTCGATCTCGGCATCTGTATCTGTTGGGAAGCGGTTTACCGCAACAACGCAGGGGAGCTTATAGACATTCTTAATATTTGAGACATGACGGAGAAGATTGGGAATACCCGCTTCAAGAGCTGTGAGATTTTCATTTCCAAGCTCTGTTTTTGCCATTCCGCCGTGCATTTTAAGTGCTCTGACAGTTGCAACCATAACAACTGCGCTTGGGTTAAGTCCCGCATAACGGCACTTGATATCAAGGAATTTTTCAGCACCAAGATCTGCACCAAAGCCTGCCTCGGTTACCGCATAGTCACCAAGCTTCATAGCCATCTTTGTTGCGATAACGCTGTTACAGCCGTGAGCAATATTAGCGAAAGGACCGCCATGAACGAATGCGGGCGTACCCTCAAGGGTCTGAACAAGATTGGGCTTCAGAGCATCCTTAAGAAGTGCCGCCATTGCGCCAACAGCCTTAAGATCGCCTGCAGTTACGGGCTTTTCATCATAGGTATATCCAACAACGATCCTTGAAAGGCGAGCCTTAAGATCGTCAATAGAGCTTGCAAGGCAGAAAACTGCCATAATTTCCGAGGCAACGGTAATATCATAGCCGTCCTCTCTCGGAACACCGTTCACTCTGCCTCCGAGACCGTCGGTAACAAAGCGGAGCTGACGGTCATTCATATCAACACATCTCTTCCAGGTAATTCTGCGAGGGTCGATATTCAGCGCATTGCCCTGATAGATATGGTTATCAAG
>CAYPKQ010000051.1:0-13758 GCA_964411355.1 uncultured Lachnospiraceae bacterium | reverse complement strand
TTCGATAAATTACTGTTTGCTAACCAAAGGAGATAACATATGAAAGAAATCAAAACTTGTGAAATACTCTGTGTGGGCACAGAGCTTCTGCTTGGCGATATAGTGAATACAAATGCTGCTTATCTTTCGAGAAAGCTTGCAGAGCTTGGTATCTCGGTTTATCATCAGAGCGTTGTGGGAGACAACCCCGAAAGGCTTAAAAAGGCACTTTTCGAAGCCTCGGAGCGCTGTGACCTCATTATAACGAGCGGTGGGCTTGGTCCCACATACGACGACCTTACCAAAGAGACTATTGCGGATTTTTTCGGTAGAGAACTTGTAAGAGATGAAGAGATCCTTGCTTCCATCACTTCATATTTTGCCGAAATGGGCAGAAATATGACCGAAAACAACAAAAAGCAAGCAGATATTCCCGAAAGAGCTATAGTTTTAAAGAATGACTACGGTACAGCTCCCGGAGTTATCATTGAGGATGAGGAAAGGCAGACCACAGCTATCATGCTTCCCGGTCCTCCCCGCGAGCTTGAGCCAATGTTTCTTTATGAAGCTATGCCTTACCTTATCAGGCGAAGCGGCTCGGTTCTTGTGAGCCGGAATATCAATATTTTCGGCATGGGAGAATCAAGCGTTGAAAATCTCCTCAGACCTCTTATGGAAAGCTCGTCTAACCCAACCGTTGCCCCCTACTGCAAGGAGGGAGAAGTCAGACTTCGCATAACTGCAAAGGCAGAAAGCAACGAAAAAGCATATGAAATGTGCAGCGAAACTGTTGAAAAGATACTCAGTACCGAGGTTGGCTCTGCCGTTTACGGAATCGACACCGACTCTATCGAAGCAGAGCTTGTAAAAAGGCTCAAAGAGAACGGAAAAACCATAGCAACTGCCGAATCCTGCACCGGCGGGCTTATTGCAAAGCGAATTACCGACATTTCGGGAAGCAGTGCGGTATTTCTCGGTGGCTGTGTGACCTATGCCAACAGCGCAAAGGAATCCCTTATCGGGGTCAGTCACGAATCACTTGAAAAATACGGCGCAGTTTCAGAGCAGGTGGCTATTGAAATGGCAAGGGGAGTTCGTGCAGCTCTTGAAGCAGATATAGCCATCTCCACCACCGGTATCGCAGGTCCCGATGGCGGAAGCGAAGAAAAACCGGTTGGCACGGTTTGGGTCGGAATTTCAAGCAACGAGGGAGACAGAGCTGTACTTTTACGCCTTTCTCCGAGACGTGAACGCTCGTATATCCGAACCCTCGCCGCATCCAATGCACTTTATCTTGCACTTGGAAGCATTTAAATACTTTTTCAGCTCCTTTTCATGATGAAAAGGAGCTGAATACATTAAAGTGTTTAATGAAATTTTTTGTATTTCTCAATATACGGACGCATAAGGCGTGAAAGATTATCTGCCATTTCTATCATTCCCTCAATTCCCGGGTGCACCATGTCGGTGGTGAGCCCCGTATCGTCCTGAAGAATCGTCTCACCGCCGAATATCTTGATATAGGGTGAGGCGAGCCTTGCCGCCTCCTCTATTACCACCTGTCTGAAGGCATCCACATTTGGGTGATAATCACCGTTATCCGAGCCATAATGGAATATGTCGATGCAGAAAAGATACTTTTCCGGGTGCTTTTCATGAATGGCGGAAAGGGTATAGCGCACTCTTTCACGAAATTCATCAAGCTCTATCTTTCCAACGAGGTTTATTCCCAGCTCAAGAACCATAAAATCCCAATCGTCAAGTGAAGCAAAATAGTCTGCCGCCGCCTTTTCCACAAGACAACAGCCTGCAAAACCGTAGTTTTTGCAATCGACCCCCAGCTTGTTTGCCGTGCGGCGATTCCAGAAAAGCGGAGGGATTATTCCGTGGCTTCCCTGGGTTATGGACGAGCCGTAAAAAATGCCTTTGAGGGATGGTGTTTCACCGCTCTCGGGAGGTCTTGCCTCTCCTTCTATACTGTGGATAACCACGGGCGATGCACTCATCAGAAGTCTTGCGACTTTAGGTGAGAAGGCAAGCCCTTTTTCCTTTGCCATCTTTTCGATATATTCAATTTTTTCAGGAAGTGAGACCGTAAAGGTCTGGGGGTCATTTGTAACCGTGAAAACAGTCGGCGTCTGCTGTGTGCCGAAAAAGAGATAAATATTATTGCTCTCACCCTCTTTTTTGGTAGAAAGAGTGAGCTTGACCTCACCCGAGAGAGGCACGAATCTTATCTCCATACCGATATTTCTTCTTGAATGTGAGGGTGCCCAGGAGCTGAGCGAGTCTGCAACTTCACTTGGCATCTTCTGCGGGCAAACACCGCCCTTGACCTCTCTTACGTTATCTGCGCCCCAAATTTCAATATTGTTATATATCATTTCACCCTCCAAAACAGATCATTTTTCTACATTATAACGTGTTTTGCCTTTTTTTTCAAGGTGGGCTATGCAATTTTTCATGATTTTTTCCAAAAAATCTTCTGTGAAACAAAAAAAGTATTATGCATTCTTTTTTGGTATTGACTTTTTGCGGAAAAAGTTGTATAATAGTTTGAAAAAACAAATTATAATTATTGTGAAGAGGTTAGCATGATAGAAAAAAGCTTATATGATCTGCTTGCAAAATTTGACCTTGGTATCGACCTTGACATCGTTGATGTCGTACCTTACGGCGGCGGACATATTAATTCCACTTTTCTTGTAAAAAGTGAACCAAAGTACATTCTTCAGAAGATCAATACCCATGTTTTCCCTCATCCCGTTGAGCTTATGAGAAACATCGAGCTTGTTACAAATCATCTTACTAAAAAAATGATAGCCGCTGGCGAGGATGCTTCCATGGGCACTTACAGAGTTATAAAGGCTAAAGACGGAAATAACCATGTTATAGGCGAGGACGGCAGCTTTTATAGAGTTATAACCTTTATTGATGCTGTTTCTCATGAAAAGGTTGAAGATCCTACCGAGCTTTACCGTGCCGCAAAGGTTTACGGTAAATTCCAGAAGATGCTTTCGGATTTTGATGCGAACGAGCTTTTTGAGGTCATTCCCATGTTCCATCATACCCCCAATCGTATGAAAAATCTTATGAAGGCAATTGAGGAAAACAAGAGCGGAAGGCTCGATAATGTTAAGGCTGATGTTGAATTTGCCTTGTCATTTAAGGACAGAGTTTCTGCCATTGTTGACGGTATTGCCGAAGGCACAGTTCCGCTTCGTGTTACACATAACGATACAAAGCTCAACAATTTCCTTTTCGAGAAGGACGGCGATGAGTGCGTTTGTCTTATAGACCTTGATACCGTTATGCCCGGTTCGCTTCTCTATGACTACGGAGATGCGCTGAGAGTCGGTGCATCCAGCACTGCGGAGGATGAAACAGACCTTTCAAAGGTAAATTTCTGCATCGAGCCTTTTGAGCAGTTCACAAGAGGGCTTCTCGAATCCTTTGCAGGCGATATTACCGAGCGCGAGCTTGAGCTTCTGCCTTACAGCCACCTGCTAATGACCTTTGAGGTGGGTATCAGATTCCTTACCGACTACCTTGACGGCGACATTTATTTTAAGACCGCATATGCAGAGCATAATATTGACAGAGCGAGAAATCAGTTTAAGCTCGTTAGAGATATTGACGAGCGAATGGATGAGCTTAATGCTCTTGTCAAAAAGATCTATAGTGAAGTAAAGTAAAATTGAGGGGCTGACTTTATGGGTCAGCCCCGTTTTTTAATTCTGTTTTTCTTTTTTGATTCTATTGGTCACATACCAAAGATAAAGCACCGTCAGCACCATTCCCACAAAGGTTATGGCAGAAAGCACCTGCTGGGCATATACCTTCATGCCGAAAATCTCATTTCCGTTTGCCTGTATCTTATCGAGAATTGCCGCACCTACAAGAGAGCCGATAAATCCGAAAATTCCGCCAAGAGCCTGAGTTACCGCAACTGCCCCCGTTCTGTTGGCGTGATCTATGTACTCAAATGAAAGAAGCGGCAGTTTTACTCCTGCAGATGAAATATGATGAAGTATCACATACAGCGCAAAGAATATTTTTCCGTTTGTCGGAACTGTGAAAATATTTACCCCAAAGGAAAGGGCGCATATTGACATGAATATTATAACGACTCGAGTCCATGTGATCCTCTGGGCAAGCCGGCCTGCCCATCTTGCAAGGATCGCCCAAACCGTCATTCCCGCAAAGGTAAGGATCTGGCTGTACGACATGGAAAATCCAAGCTCGCCGCGCTGATAAACGCCGTAAAACGATGTAGACATATAGGAAAAGAAATTGTAGAGAACCAATGCTATGATGATGCTTCTGAAATTCTTACTGCCAAAGGTCGCCTTGAACGGCTCGCTTATTTTAGGCTTTTCCCCAACAGCACCTTCCGCCGTCGGCTCTTTTACCGATATGAGAAGTACTCCTTCTGCCGCAGACATGACGGCAATGAAAACAGCGCAGAGAAGAAAACTGTCGTCCATTCTTCCCGCAGCCTCCATCTTGTCGGAAAGGATACCTATTCCAAGAGAAAAGATCATTCCGCAGATGAGAGAAACCATTTCCTTTGTGGCATTATAAATGCCAATCTTATGTTCCTCAACATAGTAGGTCTCCCAGACGAATTTTGTGGGATAGCACATCTTCAGAAGAATATTTGCAACAAGCTTTATCACCATAAAAAGCATTACCTTCTGTCCCGATGTAAAAGGAAGGAAGGGTAGCGGGATAAGATAAAGCAAAACCCACATAAATTGGTTGATTATTACAAGTGAAGTAGTAAAACCCTTCATCCTCATGCCGGGTCTGACTATCATCATCGAAAGAAGCTGAGAAAAGCCTGCAAGAGAGACGAAAGCAGAAATTATTCCGCTTATACTGTCGGGAATTCCGATGGTTTTGGTCAGATGAGCGAGAAAGGTTCCCCCAACAATGAGTGAAACCATATATTCAAGGGTATCAACGGTAATAAATTTTGCCTGAGTTCCCTTTGAAATTTGTTTAACTTGATTTGACATAATATACCTCCCTATTTGCTAAAAAGATTATAGTACAAAAAGGGACAAAAATCAAGGGGTTTCGTTACGAAAAAAATTCGTAATTTAAATTATGGCAAAAATACCGATGTTTATAGGGGATCTCCGAATACTCGCCTAGCCGAGTATTCGGAGATCCCCTATAATCAATTTACAGTGAAAGAATTATCCGAAATATAGCTCGTAATATTTTGATCGAAATAAGTTGTATTCATAGAATAAGCCTTCATGCCGCCGTCTGCAGGCTCGGATTCACAGCTATAAATAATTCCGTAATTGAGATAATAAAGATATTTTTCCGCAATTTCGGTATCCTTATATTTGATCTCGATTTCAAGAATATTCATATCTCTCGATCTGGACAGCTTAAAGGAAGCATCGGAAAGGGTGGAATTTTCCTTATTCTCACCATATTCCTTGAGAAGCGAAAGAAGATTCTCGTGGCTTGGCATAGAAGCCAGCTCCATCGGCACTGTGAATTCGGAAAGCGGCGCTTTGTTTTGCTTCCCCGTAGTCTCATTTATAATGACTACATTCTTTCCGTCACATTTTATGGTTTCGATAAGAGTGTTTTTATTGTAGGTTCTGATATTGTACTTGTCACCGTCACGCAATATTCTTTTCGATCTTTCAAGCTTTGTGCCGTCTTTACCGAAAACCGTCACGGTACATTCGTGATAATAAGATTTATTCTCCTCATAAAGAGCAAAAATATCACCCAAGTCCGTATCAAGAGAGGAAAAATCCTCATAGAAGCCGTCATTTTCATTACCCTCTCCGATAAGGAGAGAAAAATCCTTATTAAGGCCGCTATTTGTCTGCCCGGGGGTTTTTTCCTCAGGCTTCAAGCTGAAAAGGCATATACTCAAAATAATGAGCATTATAATCAAAACAGCACCGCCAACAAAGAGAACCATTCGCATGGCGGGGCTTATTTCTTTTTGAAAAAAGGCAATTTTTTTGTTGCTTTCCGCCATTTTGATTCTCCCTTCGTTCTTAATAAATTCCTTACTTTTTCTCTTCTTCGTTATCCGAACTTGCGGCAAGATTGACAACGATATTTGATATTTCTTCGTCGCTTGCAATCTTTATTCCGCTCTCGATGGCATCTTCATCGGTAAACATCGCAGTATAAGCTCTTGTGGCAGGATTCTTATATACCAAGGAGCTTATAAAGAAGAGCGCAACACCGGAAATGAAGATAAGAGCGGCGGGAATATAATATTTGAGGGTCAGAAGCACGGCGGCAATTCCGAGGATGCCACAGATGGAATAAAGAATTTTTGTGCTCTTTTTCTGACCGAAGCCCATGTCGATAAGTCGATGGTGGATATGTCCTCTATCCGAGGAAAACGGACTTTTTCCCTTAAGAAGTCTGCGTACGACTGCAAAAATGGTATCAAATAGCGGCAGACCGAAGATGGAGAGAGGAATGAGGAATGAAAAGACCGTATGGGTCTTGAAAACGCCCTCAATTGCGATAAGTGACAGCAGATAACCGAGTGTCTGCGCACCGGTATCACCCATAAATATCTTTGCGGGGTGGGCGTTGAATGGAAAAAATCCTATGCAAGCACCGATAACGATGGCAATGATGAGCGCAGACTGAAAATCTCCGAGAATAAGCATTACCACGAAAAGAGACATGGAGCAAATGGCTGAAACGCCGCAGGCAAGACCGTCAAGTCCGTCTATAAGGTTGATGGAATTGGTGAGCCCCACTATCCAGATAACAGTGATGGGATAAGCCCAGAAGCCGAGAGAGATCATTTCCTTGCCAAGAGAAATAAATTCAATGGTAACGCCCTCCGCTGCGGCGAAAATCGCCACCGCCACCTGAACTGCAAATTTCAGCCAGGCGTTAAGAGCAAATATATCGTCAAGAACGCCCATAACGACAATAATAAGTGCACCGAAGAGCATCACCGCTAAAAATTTACTCATAGGACAGAACGAAAGTATAGTCAAGGCAAAGCCGATGAAGATGGCAAGGCCGCCTATTCTGGGAATGGGGACGCTGTGCATTCTCCTTCCGTCTCGCGGAACATCGACTGCGCCTATTTTAAACGCAAGCACTCGCACAAGCGGTGTGCAAACATAGGAAAGCAGGGCGGCGCATACTACCGCAGTAATTCCTATGATGATCTTTATAAGGGAAGCGTGCATATTTTGCTGCCTTTCTTTTTTAGATTACGAAACCGATCTTTTTCTTTACCTTTGTAAGAGTCTTTCTCGCAAAGTAGGATGCCTGCTCTGCACCGTTTTTCATAACAGTTTCAAGATAAGCCTTGTCCGAGAGAAGCTCATTGAATTTAGACTGAACGGGAGCGAGAGCGTCGGCGCAGGTCTCACCTACTGCAAGCTTGAAATCGCCATATCCCTTGCCTGCAAATTCAGCCTCAATATCCTCGAAGCTCTTGCCTGTGAAGCAGGAATAGATAGACATAAGATTATTTATGCCGTCCTTGCCCTCCGCATAGCGAATTTCCGTATCGGAATCTGTAACGGCGCGCTTGAATTTTCTGATTATAGAATCCTTATCATCGAGAATATAAACGACAGCATTTGTATTCTCATCGCTCTTGCTCATTTTCTTTGTGGGGTCTGCAAGAGACATTATCTTCATACCGCTTTTTTCGATGATAGGCTCAGGAACTGTGAATGTATCGGAATACGCCTGATTGAAGCGGTTTGCAATATTTCTTGCAAGCTCAACGTGCTGCTTTTGGTCAACTCCAACGGGAACAACGTCTGTCTGATAGAGCAGGATATCCGCCGCCATAAGGGTAGGATATGTAAAAAGACCTGCATTTATATTATCTGCGTGCTTTGCGCTCTTGTCCTTGAACTGGGTCATTCTGCCAAGCTCACCGAACATGGTATAGCAATTTAGTATCCATGAAAGCTCTGCATGAGCGGGAACATGGGACTGGACATAAAGGCAGTTTTTCTCCGGGTCAAGACCGCAGGCAATATAGAGAGCGAGTGTTTCGTAGGTTCTGCGGCGAAGCTCCGCAGGCACCTGGCGAACAGTTATTGCGTGCATATCAACGACGCAATAGAAGGTCTGAAAATCCTCACTGTATTTTGAAAAATTGCGCAGTGCGCCAAGATAATTTCCGATGGTGAGATTACCGCTGGGCTGAACACCGGAAAAAGATACTTTTCTATCACCTAACATAGTTTTTACCTCTTATAGTTATAATCTTTATAATGATACCACATTTATTCGGATTTTGCAATATTTTTTCCGTAACTTTTCATCTTTGAGTAGATTTTTGCGGAAAAATATGTTATAATTTTGCTGAAAAATCAGAAAGGAGCTTGAAAATGGAAAAGCTTGTTACAACTCTTGACATTGGGATTCCCGCCCCCATAAAGGTGATTCATTTCAGCGACACACATCTTACCCGTGCAGATGGGCGGGATGATGAAAGAAAGATCGAGCTTGCAAAGCACAGAAGATCGAGGGATTTTCCGGATAATGAGAAGATTTACAAAGAAACGCTTGCTCTTGCATCCGAGGGCTATGATGCGGTGCTTCATACGGGCGACCTTATAGATTTTGTTTCCTATGCAAATCTTGAGGAGGCGGCAAATTTCGTGCAGACAGCAGACTGTTTTTTTGCGGCGGGGAATCACGAATTCAGCCTCTATGTTGGAGAGGCGAAAGAGGATTCCGCATACAGAAATCAGAGTCTCACAAGAGTTCAGGCGGTTTTTGGTAACGATATTCGCTTTTCTTCGAGGGTCATTGGCGGAGTGAATTTTGTTGCCATTGACAATTCCTATTATCTTTTTGAGGAATATCAGCTTGTGAGGCTGAAAAAAGAGGCTGAAAAGGGGCTTCCGATTATACTTCTTATGCATAATCCCATATATGAGGAAAGTCTTTACGATTTTCAGATGCAAAGCTCCGAATGTGCATATCTTGTTGCCGTCCCCGAGAAAAAAATGGAATTCTATTCTTCATATATGAGGGAGCAGCAGAGAGCGGATAAAATAACCCTTGAAACCGTTGAATATATAAAGAACGAGCCAAGCATAAGGGCTCTGCTTTGCGGACATCTCCATAAGGCTTTTGAGGGCGAGCTTTGCCATGGAAAGCCACAGATGACGGTAGGGCTTCACAGTGCAAGAGAAATAATCATCAAATAAAGCTAATGCAAATTGGGGTATATTTCACCATAAAATAATACCGCCGCCAAACGAACATGTATTCCTGAGCAGTGCGAAGGGCTAAGTCAAAAGCTTTTTGAAAGCAAGTGACATAGCCCTTACTATATTGATATTATCTTATGCCGTAATTTTCGATTACGTAGTCCATATCCTTATCTCCTCTGCCGGAGAGGTTGATAAGAACAGAGCCGTGCTCCATCTGCTTTGCAAGCTTCATGCCGAAAGCAACGGCGTGAGAGCTTTCGATGGCGGGGATGATGCCTTCCATTCTTGCAAGCTTATAGAAAGCGTCGATAGTTTCCTCATCGTCGATAACGTCATATTTGACTCTGCCGATCTCCTGCAGGAATGCGTGCTCGGGACCGGACGAAGGATAATCAAGACCGCTTGCAACCGAGTAAACAGGTGCAGGTTCGCCGTTTTCATCCTTAAGCATAATGCTGTTAAAGCCGTGCATTACGCCCTCTGTACCGTATTTAAGGCTTGCTGCGTGGTCGCCCAGCTTCGGGCCTCTGCCAAGAGGCTCAATGCCGTAGATATCAACGGGGTCATTGAGGAATCCCGCAAAAAGTCCCGCAGCGTTTGAGCCGCCGCCAACGCAGGCAACGATTGCAGAGGGAAGATGTCCTGTCATATCTATGAATTGCTCTCTTGCCTCGATTCCAACAACGCTCTGGAAATCGCGCACCATCATCGGGAAGGGATGAGGACCGAGAACGCTGCCAATGCAGTAGATGGAATCCTTATATTCCTTGCTGTATGCGTCAAAAGCTGCGTCAACAGCTTCCTTTAAGGTCTTAAGACCGTGAGTCACCTCAACAACATTTGCGCCGAGTATCTTCATTCTTGCAACATTGGGTGCCTGCTTTTTGATATCAACAGAGCCCATGTAAATATCACATTCAAGACCGAAATATGCTGCCGCAGTTGCAAGAGCAACACCGTGCTGACCTGCGCCCGTCTCTGCAATTACCTTCTTTTTGCCCATGTATTTTGCAAGAAGTGCTTCGCCCATGCAGTGGTTGAGCTTATGAGCTCCCGAATGGTTAAGATCCTCTCTCTTTGCATAGAGCTGAACTCTGCCGCCAAGGGCGTCCGAGAGTCTTTCAAGATGAGTTACGGGAGTTGGTCTGCCCTGAAATTCCTTTCTGATTCTGCGAAGCTCCGCAATGAATTTTCTCGATTGGCAGATAGAGTAATAAGCCTCTGTGATCTCCGCCATAGCGGCTTTCAGCTTATCATCGACGTAAACTCCGCCGTATTTGCCGAAATAGCCGTCCTTATCGGGGTAATTATTAAAATAAGTATCAAAATTGATTCCGCTGAATTCCATTATTATTTCCTCCAAATATATGTTTAATGTGTAGATGTTATTTTAAGAAAAATGTAAACGACAAAAAAGTCGCCATCGTCTGTCAAGTATCATGTTTTTGCAGTGCACGCTATCATTTCTGTTAAGTATCATGTTTAAAAATCCTCCGAAATATAAAAGCCCGAGTATCTGACGATACTCGGGACGAATAAAATCTTTTTTATCCGCGGTGCCACCCGACATGAGCCGAAGCCCACTCTGCGCATACAAACATATGCCTGCTCATGGTAACGGAAGCCGCCGTTGAAGCCTACTCGGGGTGCATTTTTTGCTCCATCCCCTTCGGTTCACCCTCGAAAGCCCATTCACAACACCGCCCTTACCGCAATTCCACCGTCTGCGGCTCTCTATAAAGTGCTAAGGGAAGCTACTATTCTTTCTCATCGGTTTAGTGTAGTATATCACAGAAAAGCTCCTTTGTCAAGGAGTTTTCAAAAATTTGTTACCGCTATATCTTGACGCATACAGCATTTTGCTGTATAATACTCTTTAAAGTATGCTTTAAACAGTAATTTATCGGGAGGGAGAAATGGAGCTTTTATGGCTTAAATATTTCTGCGATGCGGCAGAAAGTGAGAATTTTTCAGAAACGGCAAGGAGATTTTTTGTGCCGCCCTCAAATATTTCCCAAACCATCAAGAAGCTTGAAGGAGAGCTTGACACAAAGCTTTTTGACAGGACGAAGAACAAGCTGACCTTAAGCCATGGTGGCAGAATATATTATGAAGGGGTAAAAAAAGCACTTGCCGAGCTTGAGGGAGCGAAAAAAGCACTCTCCGATTTTTCAGACAAGATTTCGGGCGAGATCAGCCTGAAGGTCTCGACAAATCGGCGCATAGTAACAAGCGCCATTGAAAAATTCGGGGAGCTTTATGACTCTGTTTCGTTCAAAATAAGGCACGGCGGCGGAAGCGACTGCGATTTTGATATCATTATCACCGATGCCGAGCTTGATGAGAGAAAATTTAAGAAGAACGTACTTGTAAAAGAGAAGCTCTGTGTGGCAGTAAGCCAAAAAAATCCCCTTGCGGCAAAGGAAAAAATCGAGCTTTCAGACCTTTCCACAGAGCATTTTATAACCATGCACGAGGGCAGCAGCATACACTCTCTTGTTTGCGAGATCTGCAAAAATGCTGGCTTTGAGCCAAACATCTCAATATGCACCGACGACCCCTTTTACATAAGAAAATATGTTGAAATGGGTCTTGGAATTGCAATTTTCCCGATTTTTTCATGGAAAGGACAATTTTCGGGCGACGTAGCTCTGATCGAGCTTGATAATTATTCAAGAACAACATATCTCTATCGCCCGCAGGGCAGGTATGCAACCCGTGCGTCTCAGATATTTGAAGAAATACTCTTTGAAAAAACCTTATCGGATAGTGCCGCAGATTATAAATCCGAATTATCTTAAAAGTTCAGCTTTTCCGCAACTTCTCTCATTTTTTTGGGTGAGACCTTTACCTTTTTTCTGTCATATGTGATAAGACCGTTTGTTTCGTCCTCAACATCCGAAAGCTGGGTAAGAACCGAGCCGCAAAGTCCGTTTTTCATGGCGGGAATTATCTCGTTTTCATATAGCGAGATTATTGCCGCCTCAAGCTCCTCGAAATTATTGAAAATCTTATATCCGTAGGTCTTTTCGGTATTGAAAACATGACCCTTGGCAGAGCAGGAATAACCGCCGAACTCGGAAAGAAGCACAGGCTTCTTTCCTTTTTTTATCTTCACCTTTTTAAAATAGACATGGGGGCTTATGACGTCGCTTTCCGCTCCCCTAAACCAGCCGGAGGCGGTGTCGATTATGTGATTGGGTGCATGAAGCTTTTTTATTATGTTATAAAGTTCTTTGCTTTCAAACTGTCCCCAGCCTTCGTTGAAGATGGTGAAATAAAGAACCGAGGGGTGATTTTTCAAACGATTCACAAGCTCTGTTCCCTCTTTTGTAAAAGCATTTCTTGCCGCTTTTTTAGGGTGCAAAAATCTGTCGGGAAGCCATTTCATGCCCACCGTGGGCAGGGCGGTATCACGGATAAAGGAATATGAGCCGTTATTTATAAGGTCTTGCATAACTATCATGCCCAGCTTGTCGCAATAGTAATAAAAGAGCTCAGGCTCTGCCTTTATGTGCTTGCGCAGAGTATTAAAACCCATGCTTTTTGCAAGCATAATGTCATTTTTGAAGCATTCGGGAGAGGCAGGGGTGAAAATTCCGTCACTGAAATACCCTTGGTCAAGAAGTCCGTGGAAAAAATAAGGCTTTCCGTTGAGGCAAAGACGCTCTATACCGTCAATATTCTTCCTTTCGATGCTGCGCAGAGCAAAATAGGAGCTTACTTTGTCCTCTCCGTATATGACATCAAATTCATAAAGCCTTGGAGCATCGGGAGACCAAAGCTCGGGATTTTCGGGTGTTAAAGTGATTTTTCCATCCTTTGCTTCAAGCTCCTTGCCATCGAAAATGGCGGTGAAATCCTCTCCAAAATCCGAAGTTTTTACCTCAATTTCAGCTCTGTCGGAGAAAAATTCTGCGGAAATTTCGGTAATATAACGCATGGGCACAGCTTCAAGCCAAACGGTCTGCCAGATTCCCGAGACGGGCGTGTACCACATTCCGCCTCTCTTCTCGCACTGCTTTCCATAGGGCAGGATCTTCTTGTCAAGGTCGTCCTTTACCCATATTTTCAGCTCGTTTTCGGGCAAGATATGCTCGGTTATGTCGAAGGAAAAGGCTGAATAGCCTCCGATGTGAGTGCCGAGACTTTTTCCGTTCAGAAAAACTTCCGCCCTCTGGTCTGTCGCTCCCACATGAAGAAGAACTCTTTTCCCCGTGAAGAAATCGGAGGAGAGGGTGAATTTTTTAGAGTAGAAAAGAGTGTCAGTCTGTAAAATATGCTCGTTTATGCCCGAAAGAAGCGATTGGGGCGGAAAGGGAACGAGAATTTTTCGATTATAAATCTCATTTTTCCCGTAGCCGAAATCCCATTCGCCGTTAAGGGAAAGAAAGGACTCTCTCTCCATTCGGGGGCGCGGATATTCGCTATGCGGAATACTGCCGGTTTTCTTTAATTTCTCCCCCTCGGGAGTGTAAAGAGACGCAAATTTTTGCTTCTTTTTCATTGCTTTTTCCTTTCAAACAGTAATTTAGCGAACTGTTGAAGATGTATTTTGTAGGGGACGGCGACCTCG
>CAYPKQ010000050.1:0-13952 GCA_964411355.1 uncultured Lachnospiraceae bacterium | reverse complement strand
ACGCAGGTGTTCCGATCAAGGCTCCCGTTGCAGGTATCTCCTGCGGTCTTATCACAGAAGAGGACGGAAGCTGGGAAACTATGATAGATATCCAGGGTCTTGAAGACTTCTATGGCGATATGGACTTTAAGGTTGCAGGTACTCATGCAGGTATCACATCCATTCAGATGGACCTTAAGATCGACGGTCTTACACCTGAGATCATAAAGGCTGCTCTTGATATCACACACAAGGGCCGTGACTATATCATCGACGAGGTTATTCTTAAGGCTATTGCCGAGCCCAGAGCCGATGTTTCAAAGTACGCTCCCAAGATGATCTCCATGAAGATCGACCCCGATAAGATCAGAGAAGTTATCGGTAAGGGCGGCGCAGTTATCCAGAAGATCACAGGCGACACAGGCGCAAAGGTTGATATCGAGGATGACGGAACAATTCACATTGCGGCTGTAAATACAAAGGACGCAGAGGCTGCAAAGGCTATGATCGATGCTATCTGCTTTGAGCCTGAGGTTGGTGTAACATACCCCGGCACAGTTACGGGCATCATCGCTTGCGGCGCATTTGTTGAATATGCTCCCGGCAAGGAGGGAATGGTTCATATTTCCAAGCTTTCCGAGAACAGAGTTGAAAAGGTTGAGGATGTTGTAAGCATCGGAGACGCTGTTAGAGTTAAGTACCTTGGCGTTGACGAAAAGAACAGAATCCGCCTTTCCATGAAGGATGCGGATAAATAATTTTACGGACTAAAAGACCGGGGACTGTCGTAGCGCACCTGCCGAAGATGTGCAGATGGTCCTCGGTTTTCAGATGGTAAACAGTAATTTATCGAACTGCTGAAGATGTATTTGTAGGGGACGTCGAGGTCGCCGTCCCCTACAGATTTGCGTTTTATCAACGCACCGCTAAATTACTGTTCGAAAAACAAAAGCAAAAAGTAGGAGGAAAGATATGAATAACGGATATAACTCGTGGAATCGCAGCGGCGGAAGAAGCCGCAGAAAAAGAAGGCAGAGAATGATGAAAACCGTCATTTTGTCTCTTATAGTTGCGCTGATAATTGCCGCATCTGTCATTTTCCTCTTTACTCTCAAAAGACTTGGCGAGGACGCAAAGGATAAGGAAACAGAGACAGATTTTTCGAATGAATCCCTTGCCCCCGAAACAACTCCCGAGGACACGGCTTCGGGCATTCTCAAAGAGGGATTTATAACCAAAAAACTTACCGAAAAACAGCTTCATGAGGGCGATCTCATCCTCGTCAGAGCCGGTGCGCCCTATGTTTTCCCCGAGGAGACCGATCTTAAGGATCTTTATACGGGCAGAAAGAAATATGAAAACGGTGCAAGAGCTTATCAGATAAGCTCAACCGATATAGAGCTTGATTCTTTTATCCTCTCAAAGCTCAACGAAATGACAGAGACCTTTTTTGAACTGACAGGAGAGGAAGGACTACTCATAAAGAGTGCTTACCGATCCTATGAGAGCCAAAAGGAGATTTTTGACTACAGAGTAGAGTGCGACGGTGAGGAGGAGGCTCTGAAATATGTGGCTCTTCCCGGCGAGAGCGAGCACCATACTGCGATGGCATTTGATATGTCGGTATATAAGGACGGCGCAAATACATATATCGAGGACGAGGGAGAATACCTCTGGATATATGAAAATGCCCATAAATATGGCTTTGTTCTGCGCTATCCCGAAAGCAAGGCGGATATAACCGGCATTGCATATGAGGCTTGGCATTTCAGATATGTGGGAACTCCTCATGCTTACTATATGTATAAGGAAGGGCTTGTTCTTGAAGAATATCTTGATCTGTTGAAAAATGAACATTCTTATGACGGAATACATCTGATTTTTGATGCCGACGACAGAAATAAATATGAAATTTACTATGTTCCCGCAGCAGAGTCGGGAGAAACGGAAATAATACTCCCTTCGGGATATGAATATACGGTTTCGGGTAATAATACTGATGGTTTTATCGTTACCGTTAATATTTCGGGAGGTGAAAAATGATGAAAAGAATTATACTCTCTGTGCTTCTTGCGCTGGCTTTTGTGCTTTCATCCTGCGGATTTATCGTTGTCAATAAAGGAGATGATATTCGTCCGTCCAAAATAACTTTGACTCCCGAAACTGCGGAAGTACCGGGGGATGAAAATGATCCTTCATATGAGAGTGCGGTCGATACCGAGGAGACGGGTGCTGTTTCGAAACCCGAAACGGCGAGCGACAGAGCAAAAAAACGTGTAAGTGTCCTAAATAACGGAGATTTTTCGGGACAAAGCTTTATAGTTGCAACCGCCAGCAAAATGACCTTTGCAACAGAGAGTGAGACTTATTATGAAAGAGCGCTTCTTCTCCGCGATTCAATAGTTGAGGAAAAATACAATATCGATATCATCAATGTCTATGCAGAGGATAGGCTGATAGAGCAGGAAATATTAAATGCCGCTCTTTCGGACGACTATTATGCAGACCTTGTGTCTGTTCCCGAATTCAGAATAGGCGGTCTTGCGGCAAAGGGAGCGATAGTGAATCTTCGCACGTTGCCCTTCTACGGAACTGCGGATAGCTATTCAAAAAATTCCTCTGCAGCATATGCGGGAAATGCGATCTATGCGGATATAGGTGCGGCAAGCACCGATTTCAGCAAAATATATGTTGTATTCTTTAATCGAAGTGCCGCAGAGAGCTTAGGACATGATATAGACAAAATGGTAAGTGACGGCGAATGGACATGGGAGTCTTTTGACAAGATAGCAAGGCTGGCAAATGAAAAGCTCGGCCTCATCGGGCAGGGAAGCTACGCTATGGGAGATGAATATACCGATGTTGTTTTCCGCTCGGCAAATATAAAACTCGTGTCCAATACTCTCGGAAAGATTCCGACCATTTCATTTGATTCGGACAGCCTTGAGAGGGTTGTTGAGCAGGCTTGCACGCTTATTTACGGCAATCCTGCGGCGTATAAGCCCTCCGAGACTGCATCGGCAAGTGATCTTTATGAGCTTTTCGGTGCGGGAGACCTTCTTTTTGCGGTGGCGCCGCTTTCCGCTATGAGCGAGCTTGCAAAATTTAAACTTGACTTTGGCGTTGCACCGATTCCGAAGATGGATGAGGAGCAGGATGGCTATTATGCTTATACAGAGGCATCAGCAGCAGTTCTTGCAGTTCCAAAGAAAAATAATAAGCTTGAGATCACCGGACTTGTTATAGGTGCTCTCAATACCGCATCCTATGAGCTTCTTTCGGAGGAATATAAGACCCACTGCCTTTATAATTATTTTCCGAATATAAAGGCGATGAATTCGATGGATGAGGTGCTCGGGAGTATCACATTTGATTTTACCTATCTTTATTCCTCGGGCGCGGACCTTCTCGCACCTGCAACTTACGGAGCAGTAAGAGAGGCGAGAAAGAGCACCACAGATTATGCAACTGACCTTATAACCGGAAGAAAAGATATGGCTGATGCACAGCTTGAGGAGCTTTTTGAAAATATTAGCTTTCCCGAAGAGGAATATCCCATCCCGCCAATAGAGACAGAGGAGATCCCCGAAAGTGAAGAGTTTTTCGAGGTCGAAGAGCCTTTTGAGAGCGATACGGAAGAAGAGATCACCGATATCCCCGAAACAGAGCAGGCAGACGAGACCAACGAATAGATAAAAAACAGGAGAAATATATGGCAAATTACAGAAGAGGCAGAATTAACGATGAGATGCTGAAGGAGGTTGCGACTGTCCTTCGCAAGGTCAAGGATCCAAGAGTTCAGAACGCTTTTGTCAGCGTTACGGGCGCAGAGGTCACTCCTGACCTCAAATATGCAAAAATTTATTATTCCTTCCTGCAGAACAGCGACCCCAAGGAGGTTGCAAAGGGACTTAAGACCGCAAGCGGATTTATACGTGGTCAGATTGCTAAAAGATTGAATCTGAGGATCACACCCGAGCTTACCTTTGTTCATGATAATTCCATAAAGCACGGTGCGCATATTTCAACTCTGCTTGAGAAAATTACCTTCTCGGACGAGGGCGAGGGCGAGGGCGAGGAGAAAAACAACGATGAAGAATAATGAATGTAAGCTTCTGAGCTTGGCAGAGACGGTGGATAGGCTTTGCGAGAAAAGAGATACCTTGCTCCTTTGCCATTCACGCCCCGATTGCGATACGGTGGGGTCGGCTTTGGCACTTAAAAAGCTTCTTTTGGCAATGGGGATGAAAGCTCACGTAATTTGCGAGAGCGAGCTTCCTCACAGACTTGAATTTCTGCCCATGGGACAGGAAAGTCTCCTTGAAGCAAATATCCCGGAAGATTTTACGGCAGAGAGGGTTATCTCTGTTGACACCGCATCGCCTATGCAGCTTGGTGATCTTGAAGAAAAATACCTCGAGAGAGTAGAGCTTATGATAGATCATCACGGAAAGGGCAAGCAATATGCGGACGGATATATTATACCCGATCTTTCGGCAACGGGCGAGATCATTTTCGCCATTTCCAGGGAGATGCTGAGGCGCGGGGCGATCGATGAGATTCCCGATGGGGTCGATTTCTGCATTTATGCGGCGATCTCCTCGGATACGGGATGCTTCAAATATTCATCCGTCACCCCTCAGACCCATATGGTGGCGGCGTCGCTTCTCAGAAGCGGAATAGATGCCTCGTTTATCAACCATAAGCTTTTTGATTCCAAGCCTTTTATACAGCTTAAGGCGGAAAAATTGGGCTTTGACAATCTTGCTCTTTATAATAACGGAAAGATAGGCATTATCTGCTTCACATATGAGATGAAGAGCGCAAACGGTATTCTCGATCAGTATATGGAAACGCTCGTTGACGTTGCAAGAAGCGTTGAGGGCGTTGAGGTTGCGGCAGTTATCAGACAGCCAAAGGATGAGGGCGTTTTCCGTTGCTCAATGCGCTCAAGCTGTGATGTTGACGTTGCGGCTGTCTGTGCATCACTTGGGGGCGGCGGTCATGTGAAGGCTGCGGGCTGTACCATTTATACGGATAGCATGGAGAGCGCAAAAAACACCGTGCTTGAAGCTATAATGGCAGCTTTTTGATGGATTCTTTGTGAAATTAACATAATTTCTAAAAACACGAAATGCTATTGTAAAATATTAAAGGGTGTGTTATAATTATAATGTACCCTATATTTTTTTAAAGGAGAAAAAATGAAGAGATTTTTTATTTTTGTTTTGATTTCCCTTCTTACATTGGTAATGGTGCTCTCTTCCTGTGGAGATAGTACAACGGGCGGTGGCGGAAAGAGTTTTTTTGACGGATATGTTGTTATAAGAGGCGGTCAGAATGTTGATGCCACACCCATAAAGAATGCCCTTTCCGAGAGAAGCGGTGTTGAGCTTGAGGTTCTCAACAGTGCTATGGGAAAAGGCGCAACAGAGCAGGCGAAGGAGATCCTTCTCGGTGATACGGGAAGAGCTGCAAGCAATGCCGCAATGGGGGGCATGAGAACAGGCGACTATGTTATAAAGCAGGATGGCGATAAGATCGTTATCGCAGGCGGAAGCACAAAGGCAAATGCCGAGGCTGTCAAATATTTTGTTGAGAATTTCCTCTCGGAGGACGGTAAGAGCGTTAATATCCCCGCCGAGGGCTATACCGTGAGAGGCGAATACCTTTTTGATTCTCTGTCTATTGACGGTGTTGATGTAAAAGAGTTCAAATTTTATGATGCGGGCACTCTTGCAACAGGAGAGAGTATGTTCGGGTGGTTTGCAGAATCCGTTATCGGTGCTGAAATGGAAACTGCAAAGGAGCTTCATGAGGGTGAGCATTATATTATTTATGATGACAGATCCTTTGCGGCAAACGAATATGAAATAAAGGTTGAGGATGGAAATCTCATCATTCTCGGCAGCTTCAATACAGTAAGAGCGGCTCTTGAGTATTTCCGGACTACATATATGCCCGCACTTGCGGAAAAAGGAAAGACCTATAATATCACAAGCGAGGATAATGTTCTTGTGACCGTTAAGGAGCCGGAGCTTTATACAAAAGAGCAGGTAATGAAGGTGCTTGAAGAGGTCTATAACGATAATGAAAAGTTTATTGTCGGTCAGGAAGGCGGCAAGCTGTCAACAGCAGATTCAACAGCAGAAGACTTTTACGAATCTTCGGGCAAATATCCTGCACTTTTGGGACAGGATCTTGGTTGCTACGGTCTTGACCTTATGGATGTTGACGATTCTGCTTGGAGTCACGCCATTTGCGAATATGTAAACTATGCGGAGCGCGGCGGACTTCTCACATTCAGCTCCCATTGGCGCAATCCCACGGGGAATTATGAGTACGATTGGGCAGACTGCCGCGGAAAGCTTGGCAGAGAAGAAAAATGGCTTGAGGTTATGACCGAGGGCACGGAGCTTAATGCCGAGTTTAGGAAGCAGCTCGACTGCGATGCGAGATTCCTTGCGGCGCTATGCGACAATGGTGTTCCGGTTATATGGAGACCAATGCACGAGCAGAACGGTTCGTTCTTCTGGTGGTGCATTGAGCAGGATAACGGATATGTTCTTGACGGAAGCTATTTTGTAAATCTCTGGAAGTATGTCTATAATTATTATAATGATGTTTGGAAGCTTGACAACCTTATCTGGGAGTTCTCCGCAAACAAGACAAACGGAAGAAATTATGAGAGAACAGATTATTGCTATCCGGGCGATGAATATTGCGACCTTGTAGGTCTTGATTGGTATCTCGGCGGTGATTATAACCTTACTGATGAGGGGAATTCCTATGCGGATCTTATGAAGCTTGGAAAAATAACAAATCTCACCGAGTTTGGTATAAGTGACTCGCTTGAATCCGAGAATCCCGAATATCAGGAGAGAGTGTTTAATTCCATGAATCTTCTTGAGGATGTTATGCTCCGAATGGTGGATGAGGATGGCTTCAAGATGGCTTATCTTCTTACATGGACGGGAAGAGATACCATCGGTCAGATGATGCGCGCCGATAAATTCATGAACAGCGGCTATATCGTTGACCTTGAAGAGATGAAAGCACTTCTCGATTCCTATAAATAATTGAACAATGGGTTGAAACAATAAATGTTTCAACCCATTTTGTTAGTTATTCTGTTTTTTCTGTTCTATCTCGTCCTCGGTCTTTTTAATTCTGTCCTTTGCCTCATTTATCTTGTCAAGCGCAAGTGCGATCTGCTCGGGAAGCTCGTCCATACCCTTGAGGTATTCCTCCGATACTCTTCCCAGATCCTCATATCTGTCACAAAGTCTTGCTTCTTCTGCCTTGAGCTTGACTTTAGCGACGGCAATATCTGTGACTTTTGCAGTCTTTTTTGCGGCTTTGCCGCATACATCCTCAAGAGAATTTACGAATTTTTCGAATTTTGACATAATCGTTCTCCTTTTCGAAGTTTACATATATATTATATTCCCATTTGCTCCCATTGTAAAGACTTTTTGCTTTTTTTGTTTAAAAAATTTTCATTTGGGCAAAATAAAAGCGGAAAGGCTGGTAAAAGAAATGAATATTGATAAGAAAACCTATAAAAAATACGCCGCCGCCCATGCGCAGAAGTCGCCAATAGCCAAAAATTGCATATGGGCATTCTGCGTCGGCGGTGCGATATGCGCATTTGCGGAGCTTCTTTCGAAGCTTTATGTAATTTGGGGTCTTACAAAGGACGATGCGGGAACTCTTACCTCGGTGACTTTGATATTCCTTGCCGCTCTTCTCACCGGACTTGGATATTTTGACTGCATAGCAAAGCACGCAGGCGCAGGTACTCTCGTTCCCATAACGGGCTTTGCAAATTCGGTGGTTTCTCCCGCCATTGATACAAAAAGTGAGGGACTTGTGCTGGGCGTTGGCGCAAAGATCTTCACCGTCGCCGGACCCGTACTGCTTTACGGCACCCTTGCAGGTGCCCTTTACGGCGTCATTTATTGGATATTGAATAATTTTTAAAACAGTAATAGCGGCTCGTGAGGACATCCGTTAGCCTTCCCCTCGAGGGGCAGGCTAACGGATGTCCTCACACACCGCTAAATTACTGTTTAAATCAAAAACAAGCGTTTATAATGGCAAAAATGCTCTATTTTTACTGAAAAGGAAATATTAAACAGGGTTTAATATTGCAGTGCAATTACAGCTTTGGTAAAAGTATTGCCAAAAATATGAAGACATGGTACTATATTGGCACAGGGGAAAGTTTATGGAATGCCCTAGCCATCGGATCAGAATGACATCCGATGACAGCTAAGTCGGATGTAAGCGACGTTTTGCTTCGACGTGGCGACAGGTTGAACATAAAACTATTTCACCTGAAAAAATAATTATTTTTGAAGGAGAAACACAAACCATGAAGAATTTTAAGAGAATTCTTGCTCTGGTACTTGCAGTTATGATGGTAGCTACAAGTGTTGTTGCTATCAGCGCAGCTGAGGCTGACGAAAAGGTAGTTTACAATGCAGAAGCTATTACCCGTCTTAACAAGCTTGGCATTTTCCAGGGTTACAATGCAGCTGACATGGGTGCAGACGATAACGTTACCCGTGCTCAGATGGCTCTCTTTACCGGCCGTGTACTTACAGGCAAGGTTGAGAGCAACTATTGGGAAAGTTATGTTAATGACACAACTTTCGAAGATATCGATGACATTGCCGACTACTATGTAGGCGCAATTTCCTATGCTTACGAGCAGGGTGTAGTTATCGGTAAGTCCGACGTAGCTTTCGATCCTAACGGAAACGTTACATATCAGGAAGCTCTCACAATGGTAGTTCGTTCGCTCGGCTACACAGGTCTTTCCTATCCTAACGGCTTCATCAACAAGGCTATGAAGCTCGGTCTCACAAACGGTATCGCTAATGTCGCTTATGGTGATGCTGCAGTTCGTGGCGTAATCGCTACAATTCTTTACAACGCTCTGTATGCTGAAGATTCTCTCTTTGCAGACAACTTCAACCTTACAAGCGGCACATACATGCTCGCTGCTACACCTACAGTTTATGTTGGTGAGGCAGTTATCCCCGGTGCTTCCATCAACGGTTACGTTGGTAAGGAAATCAACGAGGGTTATGTAGCATTCGCTCCTATCGGCGCAGACTACAAGGCAGTTAACCAGGCTGCAAAGTATGTATATGCAAAGGTTAGCCAGATCTCCGATGACCTTAAGGGCAAGCAGATCGATTCTAACTATGCTGACAAGCTCGGTTATGCATTCAACCTCACATTCGAGAACGATGTTCTTACATGGGGTGACGAGTGCGCAACAAAGACATTCGTAAACTATGGTGATGATCTCGAGATCACAGCTACTCCTATTGCTTACAATCACGATCGTACTGGCAATTTTAATTTTAACTGGTTCGTAACATTCGGCGGTCAGGCTTATAACCTCGTTGACGGTTATGACAAGGACTACACAGCTCCTACAGGCACACATGACCTCATCCTCTATGCTGACTACGGAAGCTATACTCAGAAGGTTGACGCATATGCACAGTGCTTTGATGCAAATGGCAATATCGTTGACAATGACGGCGTAACAGTTCTTCTTCACTATGTAGATGGTGCTTATTACAAGGATGTAACTCTTAATGGTGTTGCAACACGTGTAAAGGCTACTGCAGAAGAGATCATGGGCGCTATCGCTCATTTCGAGGATGCACTCAATAGTGACTATGCTATTATTGAGGCAGGCGATCCTATCGCTGATGTATACGCAAATAACACTCTTGGTACATTAGGTGCTACAAACTATGCTCTCACAATTGCTAACAACTACTTCTGTGAGATCACAGCAATGGACTATGACAATGACGGTATCTACGATGCAGGTATCTATACTCCTTACTATATAGGTACTGTTAACGAAGTTAAGGATTACGACGATAACAGCTACGACGGCAAGGAATTCACACTTTCAGGTATTACAGATGCAAACGGTACAACTGTTCTTAGCGGTGCCGGCGCAACAATGCCTAATGTAAATGACTACACATTCACCGGTAAGGTTACAACTCCCGGCTCTTGGGCTTGGTATGTATATTCTTACAACAGACACACCAACGAGATCAATGTCAAGGAAGTAGCTAAGGCTGTTTCCGGTAAGGTTGAGTGGGGTGTTAAGGGTGCAGTTAACTACTACACCGGCATCTATGAGGATTCTCAGGTATCTATCGGCGGTACAACATATCAGGTTGGCGGCTGGGATTACAACAACCTCTACGGTCTCAAGGCTGTTGAAAACTATGACTCCAGTTATACAGACAAAATAGCTGCGGCTATGGGCGTAAAAGCAACAAGCACATACTACAATGGTTGGAACGATGTTCTCGAATATGGTATGACAAGTGCTTGCGGCGGCTTCAAGGGTTATGCGATTGCAGGTCACCTCATTCACGGTGTTCCCACTATCGCTGCAGATAGCTACAAGCTCGTAGCATTCAATGCATATCAGAGCGAGTTCGCTATTGAGAACAACCAGATCGTTGTTGACGCTATCGTTGACACAACAGGCGAATACAAGACCATTAAGATCAACTCTGTTGATTCTATGGAATTTGACGATATCGAGTTCCTCGTATTCCAGAAGTACTGCGATATTCTCTATGCAAACGCTTTCAATGCAAACAACTCTCTCCTTGATAAGTATGCTTACTTCTTCAATGCTGAGCGTCTTGCAACACATAAGGCTACACCTCTCTATAAGGCTGTAGAAAGAGCATACATCATCAACAGACTCACAGACAACTATGTTGACTGGAATTATGACGAGGCTGATGAGTGGCTCACAAGCGATGAGGACACAACTCTCGTATATGGCGTACTTGGCACAGATGCTGACGGTGCATACATGCTCAGCTCTGCTAAGAAGCCTACAGGCTGGTATTCTGCAAACACTGCTGTAATAAACTTTACTCTTGGTGTTTCCGATGTTAAGATCTGGACTAAGTCCGGCGCAACACCTGTTAGAACAGATGCTGACACAGTATTCACATTCGTTGCTAACGATGGTATCTACACATATGTAGGAATGCCCGCTGACAACTATCAGCTCGACCTTACAGGCGGTAATGCGATGGTATTTGCTGCTGATTCCGATGCTGTTATGATCGTTGATACAACTCGTTGCATCTCCGACATCGCACTCGGTGATATCGACTGGGCTGAAAAGGTTCAGGATATAGCTCTTGCTTATGTTCAGGATGATGACTGCACATGTGGTGATGGCGAGGCAAATCTTGATGCAGACGTTAATGATCATCGCTGCGACAGACTTGTACGTAACCACCTTGACACATGGGCATTCAGAGAGTACCTGCCTTACGTTGCTGCAATCTTCCAGGCTGATGAGGTTTACCTTGTAAACGAGAAGACAAAGAACGATAAGATCTACTATGAGGATGGCGTAATGTACTATGTATATTCCGGTCTCTACAACATGATCGATAACAAGTATGAGGACGCTGTAATCTTCAGCGGTGCTGAGGTTGACGTATTTGAGGATATCCTCTTCTATGAGAACAGCACTGCTTCCGTTGGTACTGCTTACGGCACAATCCTTACTCGTGACTATATTGATGACGATGTTATCTACAACGCATTTACTGCTGCTGATTATGCGGTAGTTGGCGGAGACAACGATCTCTTCTGCATCAATGATGGCTTCAACTGGACCGGTATGCTTGTTGGTGAGTACACCGGTGTAACTAAGGATAACACAGGTGCTATCTCTCACGTTAAGTTCAACAACGTATGTGAGGACGGTGTAAATGTTGGCAGCAAGGTTTACACAGTTAACAAGTTCGAGCTTATCACAGTTGACTTCGTATTCTCTTCCGTAGGCGCAGTTCTTACTAACGAGCTTGGAACACCTGTTGTAACAGTTGCTGAAAACGGTGTAAGCGCAGTTAAGAATGAGCACGGTACATATAGCGCTATTGCTAATGAGTATGGTGTAAATCTCTTCGACAACGCTATCGTTTACTTCAACTATGATGCAGAAACCGGCACACTTACCGGCTATGCATTCAACAGACTCGTTCCCTAATCAATTGATTTAATAATCTGTTGAAAATAAAGGCAATGGCAAGTCCTTCGGGACTTGCCATTGCTGATTTTTTACTTAAAACAGTGCTTTTTCAGAAAAAAACTTTATTTATTCATTATTTTGTGGTATAATCTAATATCAGAAACAAAATTGGAGAAATAAAGATGGAAAGAATTAATGTTTTAATCAAAAGACTTGTGAACTATTCCGAAAAGAACGGAATTATTGAAAAGAGTGACAGAAATTGGGCAACAAACCGATTGTTAGAAATTTTGAAGCTTGATGATTATACCGAGCCTGCGGAAAATGAAATTCCCGAGGAAAAAATGCTTCCCGAGGATGAGCTTGATGATATTTTAATGGGTATTTGTGAATACGCCTTTGAAAAGGGGCTTATAGAGGGCGATAGTGTTGATTATTTCGACCTTTTTGATACAAAAATTATGGGCGCTCTCATGCCGAGACCGAGCGATGTTGCAAAAAAATTCTCCGAGCTTCATTCCGAGTCTCCCGAGAAGGCAACCGATTATTTTTATTCCCTCAGCATTGCAAGTAACTATATAAGACGTGGAAGAGTTAAGAAGGATCAGCGTTGGTCTGTCCCCTCCGAGTACGGTGATATTGATATTTCGATAAATCTTTCAAAGCCCGAAAAAGACCCGAAGGCAATTGCTGCAGCCAAGCTTCTTCCTGCCGCCGGATATCCAAAATGCTTGCTTTGCCCCGAGAACGAAGGGTATGCAGGCAGGCTTAATCATCCCGCAAGACAGAATATTCGACTTATTCCTCTTCAGATCGACGGCTGCGATTGGTTTTTACAGTATTCGCCTTATGTTTACTATAATGAGCACTGCATTGCACTCAGCGCAAATCATACGCCAATGGCGATAAACCGTTCAAGCTTTGCAAAGCTCCTTGATTTTGTCAGTTACCTGCCTCATTATTTCATTGGCTCAAATGCAGATCTGCCCATTGTTGGCGGCTCAATCTTAAGTCATGACCATATGCAGGGCGGAAGATATACCTTTGCCATGGAAAAAGCTCCGATCGAGCGTGAGATTTCCTTTACCGGCTTTGAGGATATTAAGGCGGGCATTGTGAAATGGCCGATGTCGGTTATAAGACTTTGCGGAGATAATAAGGAACGCCTTGTTAGCCTTGCCGATAAGATACTTTGCACATGGCGCACTTACAGCGACGAAAGTGCCTTTATTTTTGCAGAGAGCGGCGGTGAACCTCACAATACCATAACCCCCATTGCACGCAGACGGGGTGAGGCTTTTGAGCTTGATCTTGTTCTACGCAATAATATAACCACAGAGGAGCATCCCATGGGCGTTTTTCATCCCCATGCAGAGCTTCATAATATTAAAAAGGAAAACATCGGACTTATCGAGGTTATGGGACTTGCGGTGCTTCCCGCACGTCTTAAAGCCGAAATGGAGCTTGTTGCATCAATGATACTTTCCGGTGAAGACCTTTCAAATGATGAAAGAACGGCAAAGCACCGCAATTGGTACCTTTCGTTTGCGGATAAATACGATTTTACTGCCGAAAATGTTATTGAGATACTCCATTGTGAGATTGGAAAGACTTTTGTCAAGGTGCTTCTGGATGCGGGAGTATATAAGCGAACCGAAGACGGGATGAGCTCCTTTATTCGTTTTTGCGAAAATGTGTAAATAATTGTGTGATTCGAATAAAAATTAAAAAAAACTGTTGACAATCGTTAAAATGCATGCTATAATTATTATAATTGGTAACCGTTTTTTACCAAACTAACAAAAAATGTTTCATGAGGAGAAAAAGACGATGAAAAAATTATTGTCATTATTTTTAGCACTTGTTATGTCTTTTGGAATGATTGTTGCTATTCCCGCAGTAGCAGAGGAAGCACTTG
>CAYPKQ010000049.1:0-14099 GCA_964411355.1 uncultured Lachnospiraceae bacterium | reverse complement strand
CTGTGGAGAAGCCGGCTCCTTTTGCGAGCTCGTATGCTTCTGCCGAGGACTTTGCCGCCATCGGGCAAGATGATGATCTACCGTTTTAAGCGAGAGGAGTGATATAGCATGACAGCAAAAGAGCTTCGGGAGTACCGTCATCTGATACGGCTTATCGAACGCAACAAAATAAAGCTGGCAGAAATATCCGCACGGCTTGATCCCCGAAGCTCTGATTTTTCGGGAATGCCCAGAAGCGGAAGCTCTCGCAACATGACAGAAGAAAACATGGGACTATACATAGACCTGAAAAACGAGATTGAGAAACAACAGAGGGATTATCTGCGCAGACAGATAGAGATAGAGCAGTTTGTCGGCTCGATAAATGATCTTTATATACGCAGAATAATATCCTACCGCTTCATAGACGGACTTACATGGCGCAGGACTGCGCTTAAAATGGGCGGCGGCAACACGAGCGATGGAGTGAGGATGGCGTGCAACAGATTTCTCGAACATCTCGGATAAATCTGTTCGTTTTGTTCGCTTTTCCTGTGATAAACTGTATAATGCAAAAGCCCGTCAAGGTACTGTGAACGAAAACGGCGGCGCGCGGGAACGCTGAGCCCAAAAAAGACGCAGTTAGTGAGGATTTTTTTAGGCAAACTTTAATTGAAAACCATTAAAGCAGATATTTATATCTGCTTTTTTTGGTGAAAATACGCAAAAAGGAGGCGTTTTTTCTATGGCAAAAGACGAAAAAAAGGCTGTTTTTGATAAAAATTCAGCCTATATTTTGCAGGCTGGAACGCCTGTTTTTGTTAAAACGGCGGATATTTGTGCAATGACCGGCAAATCCAATCAATGGATAGGGCAACTCACTGCACAAGGAACACTTAACAAAACCAAGACGAAACACGGTTCTTTATATGAGCTTGCGCCGAACATCAAGGCTTATTGTGACATGCTTGAAAAACGTGTTGATGAACACAGCGATAATCCCGATATTGAGGAACTTGAACTTGAAAAAATAAGAGCCGAGGTTAAAGCAAAAAAAGTTAAAGCGACCATGCTCGACTATGAGCTTAAGGAGTTCAAAGGAAAAATGCACCGCAGCGAAGATGTGGCAGCTATGACGGCAGACCTTATCTACTCCGTAAGAAATGCGCTGATAGCCCTTCCGGGGCGGCTTGCTATAGAGCTTTCAAGTCTTACAGAGCCCGCTGAGATCTCGGCTCGAATACAAAAAGAGGCCTATCTCATAATGGAGGAGCTTTCAACCTATGAGTATGACCCGGAAAAATACAAAGAAAGAGTAATGGAACGCTCGGGGCGCGAGCTTTCTGTAGAAGACACAGATGACGAGTGATATCAAGCACTTAAACGCTGCGATATCCCGTCCTTTAATGGCACTGAAGCCGCCCGAGGTGCTAGCGGTTTCGGAATGGGCGGATAAACACCGCCGCCTTTCCGCTGAATCATCCGCTGAGGTCGGTAAATGGCGCACCTCCAGAACGCCATATCTCAAAGAACCGATGGACGCTTTTTGTGATCCGAAAGTAGATCATATAGTGGTTTGGGCGGCATCACAGGTGGGCAAGAGCGAAATGCTCAACAACATGGTTGGATATGCAATATGCGTTGACCCATCAAGCATTTTGTTTATTCAGCCAACAAAAACAGATGCAGAGGACTATTCAAAATTCAGAATTGCTCCGATGATAAGAGACTGCAAAGCACTCCGTGAACGAGTAGCGCAGGTGAAAAGCCGTGATTCGGGTAACACCATAAGGCAAAAGTCATATCCCGGCGGCATTATAACCTTTTGCGGATCGGGTGAAGCTCATGATCTTTGCTCAAAGCCGATACGGTATGTATTTGGAGACGAGAGAGACAGATGGGATAAATCCGCAGGTAATGAGGGCGATCCTTGGGAGCTTGCAATGGCAAGGCAAAAGACTTTCTATAATTCCAAGGCAGTCGAGGTATCAACTCCAACTGTTAAAGGGTCAAGTAACATCGAAAAAGCCTTTGCAGAAGGAACTATGGAACATTGGTGTTCAAAGTGTCCTCATTGCGGTGAATACAGCGAGATAGTTTTTGAGCAAATAAGGTTCAAGCACACGGAGACTGTTGTAGGTTCGGCAAAAACATATGATGTCACAGACATATTTTATATTTGCCCGAAATGCGGCGGAATATCAAGCGAAAATGAGATAAAAGCACAGGATGCCAAATGGATAGCCGATAATCCCGAGGCTTATTTCAAAAACAGGACACGTTCATATAAGCTTACTTCTTGGGTTTCTCCATGGGAGCCCTGGAAGGAAAGCATAGTTGCTTATCTGAAAGCCATCGGAGATCCCGAACGTATGCAGGTCGTTGTAAACACCCGTTTTGGTGACCTTTGGGAAGCCAGAGGCGAAATTGAAAGTGAAGATACCATGCTCAAACGCAGGGAGGACTACGGAGAAGGCGATGACGGTAGTCCGATCGAGCTTCCCGACGGCGTTCTTTGCCTTACCTGCGGAGTTGACACACAGGATGACCGCCTTGAATATGAGGTGGTCGGATATAGGCATTTTGGTGAAAGCTGGGGAATAAAAAAAGGCATTATCATGGGCAGACCCGATTCCGACGAGGTCTGGAATGAACTCGATACCATTATTGACCATGTTTACCGCTTCAGGAGCGGTAAAGGCTTGACAATTACAAGAACCTTTGTTGACGAAGGCGGACATTTCACACAAGAGGTTCGACAAAAATGCAACGAGAGACTCGGCAAAAGAGTTTTTGCTATAAAAGGCGCAAATAGAGATAACATTCCATATACTGCGCCGCCAAAACAGCAAAAAATAGTGATAGGCGGCAGGGCGATCGGACATTGCTGGTGGTATGAGATCGGAGTAAACTCCGGCAAGCATATCATAATGAACAATTTGAAGGTGGAAACTCCCGGCAAAAGATACAGTCATTTCCCCCATCGGGATGATTATGGACCGACATATTTCAAGAGCCTTTTGTCCGAAGCCGAGGTATATGATAGCAAAACAAAAAAATACACATGGAAGAAAATCCCCGGGCATGAGCGGAACGAGGCTCTGGACTGCAGAAACTATGCGAATGCCGCAGAGCGCACCCTTTCGCCCGATTATGATGCTCTTGAAAGAAGGCTAATGGGTACGACATCTGTTACCGCTTCGAAGCCAAAACCGAAGACTGCAAAGAGAAGTGTTAAAACCAATCATTTCAGTGATTGGTAGAATTGGTTCACCGACCACGGCTTCTCGGTTCGTCGACCACTGCTTGCAATCAAGTCTTACACAATCTCCCCGAGCGTAAATTCGGGTGCGTCCCACCCTATTTGGAATTTACTATTGACAAGTTCCGCCTTTTATGGTATAATGGAGGAGCAAGAGGGGCGGCGGTTTGTTCCCCTCTGGCTCTCGGATTTGTCACTCGGTCGAAGTTTGGTCGCTTGCCGAGTGGCTTTCTTTTTTACTTCTCGGTTATGTATTCGAGAAGCTTGACGATCTCACTGTCAGACCAGCCGACCGATTTGAGATATTCAATCAGTCGCTTCATTGTGCTAGATCCAAGCTCACGCCGAAGCACAGGGAGAAAGTACAAATGCTTTCATAAACCGTGCTATTGACGAAACAATGAAGCGAGACAATGAAAAAACAGAAAACGGAGAGGATTGACCTCTCCGTTTTGCATATCAAATTTAAAAGAAAGGATATTGTTTTATATCCCCATAGTTAAATCACGGGGATAAAGCAAGAAATAATGTTTTGACAAGCCAAGAAGCAAAGCTCCTGTGCGAGCATTATACAACGCTTATAGAAAAGCTTATGGCGGCAAAGATCGCTCTTATAGAGGGCGGGGTGCAAAGCTACACCATAGACGGTCGTTCGCTGACAAAATTTGATTTAGACAAGCTTGGAGAAGAGCTTGACGATGCAGTCAAAAAGCGAGACGAATATCGGGCGATGGCAAACGGTGCACGTCCGAGAAAGGCTTTTGGCATTATTTTGCGTGATTTTTGATACTTTTTGAATACATCTCATCCATTTCCTCACTTCCTTTCATAGCGGGTATCCCCGTGCCTTACACCTATATTGTACACCTTTGAATGTGCATGGTCAAGATGGAATTGTGCACAAACTTTTGTGTATATTTTTGTGCACAATGTACACTTGAAAATGTGCATAGTGCGTGGTATAATATATTCATCTGGAAAGGAGGAATAAGAGAATGTCATTGTCTCACAAAATTGACATACTATCGGCACTAAAAGAAGCAGGTTATTCTACTTATAGGCTCAGAAAAGAAAAAATTTTCGGTGAGGGAACTATTCAAAAATTTCGAAACGGTGGTTGTATAGACTGGGAAGTATTAGATCGTTTGTGTAATCTTCTTAACTGTCAGCCCGGAGATATATTGGAATACGCAAACGAAGAAAACGGAGAGGATTGACCTCTCCGTTTTGCATATCAAAATTTAAGCTCGGAAAAATTACCGGGCTTTTGTTATATTTAAATTATAGCTCAAAACAGGTATTCAGCGCAATGCGCTTAATACAAGTGATCCTCTCGGGTTTTCTCTCCTTTGTCCGAGAGGGTCGCAAATCAAATATAGGACGGTGATCAACACGGCAAATAAAATCAAAGCACCGCCAAGTGCCAGCGGTTACGGAGATGCGGGCGCAAGCTTTACCAAGCGTTCGCTTCAAGGCTTTATAGCACGGAGCGGTGCGCCATACCAAGATATAGATTTTCATAACAAAACCTTACGGCAAAGAGCGCGAATGCTCACGATGTCAACTCCCCTTGCCGCATCTGCGATAAATACAAATCGCACAAAAGTTGTCGGTACGGGATTGCATATGAGATGCGCTATTAACCGTGAATTTCTCGGTCTTACCGAGGAGGCGGCAATAAAATGGCAAAAAAAGACGGAAGCCGAATGGGAAATGTGGGCAAAGAACAAACGGCATTGCGATGCTCTGGGACTTAACAATTTTTATGGGCTTCAACAGCTCGCCATCAAGGCTTGGCTTACGTCGGGCGATGTTTTTGCACTTTTTAAAAGATATGAGCCGACCAAGATGAACCCTTATACACTGCGCATTCAGATGATTGAGGCGGACAGAGTTGCAACTCCCAATGATTCGGGAACAACCCCGATAACAAATACTCTCGGAAAAAATCCCAAAAACGGCAACAGAATTTTTGACGGCGTTGAGGTTGACAGCAACAATCAAGTTGTTGCTTATCACATCAGAAGCACCTACCCGAATCAGCTCGTGGGAGATAAAACTGAATGGTATCGAATTCCAGCCGTGGGTGAAGAAACGGAGCTTCCGAACATTCTTCACATTATGGATACGGAGCGTCCCGACCAATACAGAGGTGTTACATATCTTGCTCAGGCAATAGAGCCGCTTTTACAGCTTCGGAGATATACCGAGGCACAGCTGATGGCGGCAATAATCCAATCATTCTATACTGCTTGGATCGTTACCGAAGCTCCATCGAATATGATACCGATGAATGAGGTGGGAGACGGTGATTTTTCGGTTCAACCCGAAGATATAAGCGAAAGCGAAAATGAATATGAACTTGGACCCGGTACTGTCATGCATCTTAAAGAGGGCGAAAAGATTGAGTTCGGAAATCCCAATATCCCCACTGCGGGATTTGATGTGTTTTTCAAAGAAATGTGTAAACAGATCGGATGCGGTCTCGAAATTCCCTACGATGTTCTTGTGAAAGAATTTAATTCTTCGTACAGTGCCGCAAAAGGAGCTCTTGAAGAAGCCTGGGAAGCATTCAAAATGCGCAGATCATGGCTTATCGATGATTTATGTCAGCCTACCTATGAAACTTGGCTTGCAGAAGCCGTTGCCATCGGGCGAATAAAAGCACCGGGCTTTTGGAATGACCCGCTAATAAGGGCAGCATGGTGCGGAGCTCATTGGTATGGTCCCGCACAGACGCATCTTGATCCTGTTAAGGAAGCGACGGCAAACAAGATACTTGTTGCCAATGGCTGGAAGACCAATGAACAAGTTGCCAGAGAGCATTATGACAGCAGCTTTAACGAGAATGCTGAAGAGCTGAAAAAAGAAAATCAAAAATTAAATGCGGCTATACCGAAGGAGGAAAAAGGCAATGTCTAAAACCGCAAAAACACCAATCAGCATTGCAAGACAGTGCTATGCAATGGCATCACAGAACGGCAGCGAGGCAGAGATCACCATGTACGGTGAGATAGTAAGAAACCGTCCTGTGAACTATTGGACAAACGAACCTATCGAGGGTTCATTCATCATCGAAGATGAATTTTTAACAGATCTTGAAAAGCTCTCGAAATGCGGCAAGATAACGGTACGAATAAACAGCCTTGGCGGCGATACGAGCGTATCAAATCTCATACATAACCGTCTGCGCGAGCTTGCCACAAAAGGATGTGAGCTTATATGCATCGTTGACGGCGTTGCAATGTCCGCCGGCACTCATATAATGTGTGCTTGCGATAAGGTCATAGTGCATCCGTCAAGTTTGATCATGATTCACAAATGTATTTCTCAAATGTGGGGCTGGTATAATGCGGACGAGCTCCGCAGTGAAGCGCAGTCAAACGATGCTTGGGATAAGACGCAGATAGCCATATATCAGAGAAAAACAGGGCACAGCGAGGCTGTTATTTCGCATATGATGTCAAATTCAACTTATCTTTCGGGCAAAGAAGCCATCGAAAAGGGCTTTGCGGACGAGCTTTCGGAGGAAGAAGGTATAAAGGTTGCCGCAAGCGCAAACAGACGCATCATTTATGCAGGTGAGAGGGCAATTATGCTTGGCGGTGGAATGACAGCACCCGAATATATACCGATAGAAGCCGAGACAAAAGCCTCGGAAACTATAAATAATAATGCCAAGGAGGTAAAAAACATGGCAAAAAATCTTGAAGAGCTCAGGAAAGAAAATCCCGAGCTTGCTTCGCAGTTAGAGGCTGACATCAGAGCTTCACTTGCGAGCGAAAATGACCGGACCCGTGAAAATGCGGTGGCGGCAGAGCGTCAGCGTCTTGCAGAGATAGACGAGATCGCAGCTCTCTATGATGATGAGACCGTAAGAAACGCAAAATACGGTGATAATGCGTGCAATGCTTCGGAGCTTGCGCTTCGTGCCGCAAAAGAAGCGGCAAAGACGGGCAACGCATTTATGGCAGGTGCGCTTCGTGATGCACAGGCATCGGGTGCAAGCCGGGTAATGGCTGCTCCCGCTCCCGAGGATATTCCCGAAAGCACACCGAAGACCGGCGAAGAAAAGATGGCAAAGGCTCGTGCGGAAGTTAATGCTATTTTTTCAAAAAACAACTGATAGGAGGTTTTTAAGATGACGGAAAACATGAACAAAATCGGCGAAATGACTTATGACGGTCTTATCACCGATATGACTCCCTCTGTGGCAGTCGGAGCAGGCGTTATTGTCGGTGGCGACACTGATACGGAGCTTAAAAGGGGCGCGCTTCTCTCAAAAGGCGAAGATGGAAAGCTGTATCTTATGAAGGACGGCGGTAATGCAGACTGCATTCTTTGTGATGCACTCACAGTAAAGGCAGGTGCAGAGGTTACCGTACCTGTTTACATATCGGGCTGCTTTGACCCAAACAAGATCAAAGTAGCAGACGGCTACACAATTAAAGAGACGGACAAGGACACCCTGCGCACAAAGGGCATCGTCTTTAAAGCCGCAATCAAATATTAAGGAGGTATATGAAAATGCCCGGAATTGATCTTTTCAGTACATACACAATGCTTGCTCTCATTGAGCAGATAAACACCCCCTCTACATTCTTCAGGGATAGATATTTCCCCACAAGTCCCGAGGATACATTCGATTCCGATAAGGTTCTTGTGGAATATGAAAAGAACGGTGGAGTCATTGCACCTTTCGTTTCTGACAGAGCAGGCGATATTCCTGTTGATAGAGCAGGATATACCGTTTCCGAATATTCGCCTGCAAATATTGCGCCCTCAAGATTACTCACCCTTGATGATCTGAAAAAGAGAGGCTTCGGTGAAGCGATCTTCTCCGGTGTGAGTCAGGCAGAAAGAGCGGCACGAATCCAGATGAAGGATCTTCGACAGCTTGGTGATATGATAACTCGCCGTGAAGAATGGATGGCGGTTCAGACCATGCTGAATAACGCTTGCACAATTCAGGAATACATAGATGCCGATACACTCGGTGCGCCCAAGCATATCAACTTCTATGATAAAGATCCCGTGGAGCATAAGTATTCTATTGCAAAGTCTTGGAATAACGGTGGCAACTTCTTCGGAGATGTTAAGGCAATGTGCAAGCTGCTTGCAGCGAGAGGTGTTCAGCCCCAGGATCTCGTCCTCGGAAGCGACGTTGCCGATGAAATACTCAATATCGAGAGGGTTCAGAAGCTTCTCGATAAAAACAGCGGTATCATCACCGGTGAAATTGCTGAAAAGCTTACCGGATATACCGGTGTTGCTTTCATGGGCAGAATCAACTTTGGCGGATATACTCTCAATCTCTTCAGCTGTGACGAGGAATATACCGATGAAAAGGGTAATACACAGAAGTATTTCCCCTTGAACGCTGCTATGGTCACAGCTCCCGGCATCGGTGCTATGAGATATGCAAATGTTACGCAAATAGATTTCGGTCAGACAGAATATTCGACTTATACAGGCTCTCGTGTACCGAGACTTGAAATTGAGAAGAACAACCGTAAGCTCGTCCTTACATCAAGACCTTTGGCTACACCAAAATATTATTTGCCGTTCTGTGTATTAGACAATGCTATAGAGTAACAGTTTGGTTCACCGACCACGGCTTCTCGGTTCGTCGACCACTGCTTGCGAGCAAGTCTTACACAATCTCCCCGAGCGTAAATTCGGGTGCGTCCCACCCTATTTGGAATTTACTATTGACAAGTTCCGCCTTTTATGGTATAATGGAGGCAATCGGAGGAGTAAGGCTTCCCCCGATGCCCCTTTGGGTTATAGTGAGTGATTTGCTTGTGAGGCGTGGTCACTCACTATTTTTATACCCTACTTGTTTTCATTGAGTACCTTTTGAACGGACTTTTTAAGCTCTTCAAGTGTTTCGCACTTGTCGATAAGCTCAAGCACCATTTTCAAAATGTACTCGGTATGAGTTGCCATCTCATCCATTTCCTCACTTCCTTTCATAGCGGGTGTTCCCCGTGCCTTACACCTATATTATACACCCGTGACAGGTGTTTGTCAATATGGAATATTGCACAAAGTTTTAACGGCTTTTTTGGTTATATTGTGCACTTGACAGAGGTGCATACCTCGGTGTATAATATTATAGCGAAAGGAGTTGAAAAAATGGCGATAATATGCAAGATTGACATTTTAGAAGAACTTAAAAAGGCAGGTTATTCCACATACAGATTGCGAAAAGATAAAATTATGGGGGAGAGCTTGATACAACGTATCAGAAATGGCGGTGTACCGGAGATAGTTGTTATTGAAAAACTGTGTAAATTGTTAAAATGCAACGTAGAAGATATCATAGAATACGTTGACGAAGAAAACGGAGAGGATTGACCTCTCCGTTTTGCATATCAAATTTAAAAGAAAGGATAACAGCGATATGAAATATGTTAGGATTATAAGCGGCTTTTACGGAGTACAGGAAGGAAATGTCGTGAAACCAAAGGGAAAGAATGACCCTCCCTTTCCTCTTGACGATAACGAAGCAGAGCGGCTCGTGAAAAAAAAGATTGCGATAATCGTTGAAGATGAAATCAATGAAAACGCAGAAGCGGACACCTGCGAATACGGTGAAAAGACGAGTATGCCCGAGCTGAAAAAAATCGCAAAGAGAGAGGGAATAACTATTCCCGTTGGAATTTCCAAAACTGACCTTTTAACTCTTCTCGACGAGCATTTTTCTGCATCTGAAGCAGAAATGCCCGCATTCAATGCTGAGGATTCGATAGTATGAGCTTCAAAAGCATGGTGGAAGCCGATAACAAATCCATATTCTTAAACGATTCAGAATTTGCCGAAAGACATACGGTAAAGTATGACGGGAAAGAATATAAAGACATATCCGTGCTTTTTATAAAGGTCAAAGAGCTTGATAAAAAAGTGCGGAACATGGAAGGAACATACGGCATTACCGCTGTTCTTCATGCCTCTGCCTCCGATATTGGCGGCAGAGCCCCCGAAAAGGGGCAAAGAATTGCTATAGATACAGGAACGGCGTTAGGTAAACCGTTTTTCTCGGATTTTAAGATCGCCACATCAAAAAACGAGCTTGGAATGGTAACGCTGGAATTGGAGGCTTATGATGAGTGATACTGAAGATTTAATTGATAGAGAAGATCGAGGAAAGCTAACCGGTATAACAATGTACCTTGATTCTGATGTAGAAGATGCTATAAAAAGAGTCAACAGATTACTTGCCGGAATTTCCGGCGGAGCTGAAAAGGCGATTTCAGCTGCTGCGAAGCGTGCTTCTTCCAGTACTGTTTCTTACAGTGCAAGAGCTATAAACAAAGAGTATTTAATTAAATCAGCAGATTTCAAGCATTATACCGAAATGCGGAATAATATTACATCTTTTCCCGGTGGTACGCAACTGTCAATTAAATACAGAGGTCACAGAGTGCCACTTATTCGTTTCGATTACCGAATAGGAACAGATGGAATTTTGTCTGCAAGAGTAAAAAGATCATCTACTCGTACTGCGTTCAGGAATGCTTTTGTAGCCACGATGCCCAACAAACACGTAGGTATTTACGAAAGAACGGGCAAATTAAGAACAGAAGATGAAATCGAGGAAGGAAAGCTAAAAGAAGAAATCAAACAATTTTGGGGACCATCCGTTCCGCAAATGGTAAAAGCAAACGATGAAGTAAAACACGACATAGCAAAGCACTTTTCGCATGAGTTTAAAAAGCGTACAGAAGTAGAAATAAATCGACTTCTAACAGGACTTGGAGGTAAAAGATGACCGCAGTAATTCTTATTGACGAGCTGAAAAATTTTGTTGAAAGCTCCGTTCAAATTTTTTCCTTACCCGAGAGGGTTCAGGAGGGTGACACGGAACAGACATACTGCGCACCCAAGGTTTATAAGCTCCGTCTTGATAATAGCGGTGAGGCAAAAAAGAAAGCCCCCTATATCATCATTCAGCTCGAGGACGGATATGATAAGCAGAAGCAGTCTCAAAACGGAGAAGCTGCGGCGGTGATCCGCCTTATATTCTGCGTTTATCACGAAAACGAGGAGGAGGGCGCAGTTGCACTTCTCAACGTTATCGAAAAGGTGCGCTCGGACATAATGAAAAAGGTCGTGATCGGTAAATGCTTTAGGCTCGATACCGAAAAAGGTCTTGAATGGCTCATTTATAACGAGGACACAGTCCCGTACTATGCAGGCGAAATGATAGGCACATTCTTTATGCCTCACACAGAAAGAGAGGTTGATACATGGCTAAAGCCTTAAAAAAAGCAAATTTCATCCCAAAAGATGAAATTTTTGTTTATATAGGTCCATCGGTCAGAGGAATTATTCAAAACGGAAGTATTTTCAGAGGAGAACGAGGTGCCGTTCTCGGAAAAAATGCTTCCGCTATTGAATTTTGCCCCAAAATCGAAAGGCTTATAGTTGCGGACAGAGAAATAATGTCCGCAAAAAAGAAATTAAAAGAGGGCGGCAACAGCATAAGTCTTGCATACGCCGCCGTAATTCAAAAAATCAACGGAAAGGAATGATGATTTATGCTTAATCACGGTATAAACACATATAAGAGCGATACAGCCTTTTCTGCTGTAAAAACAGCAGCTGTAGGCATTCCGCTCTTCATCGGCGCATGTCCATGCCATATGGGAGAGGGATATAAGGATGTTCCCGTTCTTGCCACAAGCTTCGGAGAAGCAGAGAAAAAAGGCGGATTCAGCTACGAATGGAGAAATGATGATTTTTCTCCCAAGTGGAGTCTTTGCCAAGCAATGTATTCTCATTTCAAGCTTTTCGGAATGTCTCCCGCAATTTTCATCAATGTATTCGACCCATCAAAGCATAGCAAAGATGCAGAAGAGACCGAATACACGGTAAAAGACCATTGCGCAGCTCTTTCTGCAGACCTCATCGCAAGCACCATCACTGTGAAATCAGGTGAATCGACACTTGTAGGGGGAACAGATTATGATGCTTACTACAGCAGTAGCGAACTGATTATTGAGCTTTCGAAAGAAGGTTCTGCATATAATGCCGAAAAGCTTACCGTTTCGGGCAAGCTTGCCGACACATCGAAGATCGAGGCAAATGATATTGCGGAAGCTGTCGAAAAGGCTGATCTTTGCAAGACAGTTCTCGGAATCGTTCCAGATCTTATTTGTGCTCCCGGCTGGTCGAAGAACCCCGGCGTTGCGGCGGTTATGGCGGCAAAAGCACCTGCTATCGGCGGTCTTTTCTTTGGAAAAGCAGTTTGCGATATTGACAGTTCTGCCAATGGTGCTTCCACATACGATAAGGTTCTGAAATGGAAGAATGACAACGGTTATACAGACGAGAATATGATATGCGGCTGGGGTATTGCCAAGGTTGGCGAATATCTTTTCGATATGTCCGTCATCATCTGCGGAAAGATCGCACTGGTGGATGCAGAAAATGCAGGCTGTCCGTATGAATCCCCCTCGAACAAGTCTCTTGCTATTTCGGGCATGGTTAATGAAGCGGGTGAGGAGATCAATCTCACACTTGCACAGGCTGATGTGGTAACGGTAAATGCCGGAGCGGTCACCGCTCTGAACTACGGAGGCTGGGTGCTCTGGGGCAACTATACAGCGTGTTATCCCACAAGTGCCGATGTTGCCGAATGCTTCATCTGTACCAACCGCATGCACGACTGGTTGAACAACACATTCACAAATACCTTCTGGAGCGAGATCGACAAGCCCATGACGAGAGTTCGCATTGATTCTATTATCAACAGCTTTAATTCTTGGCTTTCGGGTCTTGTACATGAAGGTAAGCTCTATGGCGGACAGGTTGAATATATCGCAGATAATAATCCCGCCGCATCTCTTGTGGGCGGAAAGATCCGTCTTGATACAACCTTTGCATCTCCCGTTCCCATGCAGCAGATCAATATGCATTCCGAATTCGATTTGGACATGCTTTTAGCTACGCTTAATAGCTAAAAGAAAGGATTCTCGGTTCGTCGACCACTGCTTGTAAGCAAGTCTTACACGATCTCCCCGAGCGTAAATTCGGGTGCGTCCCACCCTATTTGGAATTTACTATTGACAAGTTCCGCCTTTTATGGTATAATGGAGGCAATCGGAGGAGTAAGGCTTCCCCCGATGCCCCTTTGGGTTATAGTGAGTGATTTGCTTGTGAGGCGTGGTCACTCACTATTTTTATACCCTACTTGTTTTCATTGAGTACCTTTTGAACGGACTTTTTAAGCTCTTCAAGTGTTTCGCACTTGTCGATAAGCTCAAGCACCATTTTCAAAATGTACTCGGTATGAGTTGCCATCTCATCCATTTCCTCACTTCCTTTCATAGCGGGTGTCCCCCGTGCCTTACACACATATTATACCATAGTTGCGCAACTATGTCAATATGGAATTTTGCACAAACTTGCGCAACTATTTTTGTGCAAAACGATACTTGCGCAATCCCATAAAAGATGGTATAATAAAAGCGGAGGTGACTATATGGGAAAAAAAGCCACAGCTACAAAAAACCGTTATAATGCAAAAGCATATGACCGAATCAATCTTACCGTACCAAAGGGAGACAAAGAGACGATCAAGGCGCACGCAGATAGGCATGACGGTGGAAGCGTAAACGGATTTATAAACCGTGCTATCAAAAATCAAATGCAGCAAGACGAAGTAAATACAGAAAACGGAGAGGAATGACCTCTCCGTTTTGCATATCAAATTTTATATGAAAGGATAGCGGCTTATCTCTCTTACCTAAAGAGGTGTATTACGCCGCATTAAAAAAACATGAAAGCAGGCGTTATCAATTTTGCCGTATATGAAAACGGCAGTGAATATCTCGGAATTGCGAAGGTAACT
>CAYPKQ010000048.1:0-14184 GCA_964411355.1 uncultured Lachnospiraceae bacterium | reverse complement strand
TCTTAATGCACCTGCCGGTTTTCTTGAAGATATAAAGAAATATTCCATGAAAGCTATAACCCATCAGCATGGTTCAATTGACATGGATATGATGCTTGGCAAAAATTATGAGGTGTTCACCATTCCTCATCATGCTACCGGTATCCATATTACCGAAAAAGGGCTTGACTACCTTGAAAATTATGTAAAAGAGGTCAGAGAAGTCATCGGATATGAAATCCCGCTCGCCATCGATCATCTCGGACATATTCACATAAACGATTGCATTGCCATTGCAAAGCGTCTTGAAAAATATAATATAGCTTGGCTTGAGGATGTTGCACCTTGGCATTATATCGACCATTATGTTAAGATATCAAATGCCACGACCGTCCCGATATGCACCGGAGAGGATATTTACCTCCATGAAAATTATGAGCCGCTCATGGCAAGCGGCGGTGTTTCGGTTATACATCCCGATATGCTTACCGTTGGCGGCGCACTTGAGATGAAAAAGCTGGGAGATATGTGTGAAAAATACGGCGTTGCAATGGCTATCCATATGGCTGAAAGTCCAATTGCCTGCATGGCGGCAGTTCATACAGCAGCGGCAATACAGAATGTTCTTGCCCTTGAATATCATTCCGTTGACTGTGCTTGGTGGAACGATCTTGCACTTGGAATTACAAATCCGCTTATAAAGGACGGATTCATCGATGTTCCCGATGCTCCGGGACTTGGAATTGACCGTCTTAATGAGGAGCTTATCGCAGAGCATATGCACGCAAAATATCCCGACAAGTGGGCAAGCAGTGAAGCATGGGATAAGGAATGGGCTAATGACAGAACATGGTCGTGAGGTGGAAAAATGTTTGATTTAAAAGGCAAAAAAGCTCTGATAACAGGTTCGACCCAAGGAATCGGACTGGCTGTTGCAAAGGCTTTCTCGGATAGGGGCGCAAGTGTTATAATTCACGGTGCAACAAGCGAGGAGAAATGTAAAAAAGCTCTTATAGAGGCAAAAGGTGCAGATTATGTTGTTTGTAATCTTGCCGATACAGATGCCGCAGATAAAATTTATGAAAAAACGGGAGACATTGACATACTCGTTTTAAATGCTTCTATACAGTTCAGAACTCTTTGGCAGGATGTGCCTTATGATGAATTTGAAAAGCAGATGAAGGTAAATGTTTATTCTTCTCTTGCTCTTACGCAAAAGTATCAAAGCGCAATGGTAAAGAACGGGTGGGGAAGGATAATTATGGTCGGAAGCGTTCAACAGCATAGGCCTAACCCCGCAATGCCGATCTATTCCGCTTCAAAAGCGGCACAGATGAGCCTTGTTGAGTGCCTTTCAAAGGATCTTGCACCCACGGGCGTCACGGTAAATAATATTTCCCCCGGAGTTATTGCAACGCCAAGAAATGATGCTGTGCTTTCCGATCCCGAATTTTATAAAAACGTAATGAAAAAGATACCTATGGCGATTCCCGGTCATACCGATGATTGTATCGGAGCGTTTCTTCTTCTTGCTTCGGATGAAGGAAAGTATATCACGGGAGCAGACATAAAAATAGATGGCGGAATGAGCCTCTAAAGGGGTATAGTATGAAAAATTACATAATTTATCAAATGGCACTTCGTTCTTTCACACCCGAAGGAACATTGAACGCCGCAAAAGATTTATTACCTCATGTAGCTTCTCTCAATGTGGATGTTGTATATCTGTGTCCTGTTTTTAAGGCGGATGACGATCCCGATGAGATGACTTGGAGTCCGCGTCAAAGGGCATCGGGTACATTGAATCCAAAAAATCCCTATAAGATCGTTGATTACTATAACGTTGACAGCGAATACGGTACAAATCAGGATCTTAAAGATTTTGTTGAAGAAGCTCATAAGCTTGGGCTCAAGGTTATGTTCGATCTTGTATATTTACACTGCGGTAAAAACGCTATTTTTATAAAAGATAATCCGGATTTTGTTTTGAGAAACGAGGATGGCAGTACTCTTATAGGTGAAACATGGCCTTTTGCAAGATTGAATTTCGATAATGATCAGCTACGCAAATATCTCATAGAAAACATGAAGATGTTTGTCACCGAATACAAGGTTGACGGCTTCAGATGCGACGTGGGCGACGGTGTTCCTCTTGATTTTTGGGCGGATGCTTTCTCCGAGATCAAAAAAATCAATCCCGAGCTGATCGCTTTAAATGAAGGAGTACTGTCTCACTATGTTGAGGATGTGTTTGATTTTTGCTATGGCTTCGATTTTTCCAAAAAAATCAAAGAAATCTTTGCCGATAAAGCTTCGGCGGCAGAGCTTAAAGCTTTCCACGCGATGGAAATGGAGAAATACGGGGATAATATTTCAAAAATCCAGCGAACCCTTGATAACCATGACGTTGCAAGTGATAGCGGAATTATGCGCCACGAAATTACAATGACAAGCGCAGGTGTTGAGGCTGCACTTGTAATAACGAATACTTATGACGGCTTCCCATACATCTGGAACGGTTATGAATTTTGCGATAATGCCGAAAACTCTATGTTTTCAAACAGATTGCACGGCAGACGCAGTGCTATAAACTGGTCTCGAAGTTATACCGAAGCAGGGAAGCGCAGATTGGATTTTGTTCGCAGAATACATAAGATACGCCATGAGTGCGACGAGATCGCTTACGGCAAAACAGAGTGGATAGATAATAGCTGTCCCGAAAAAATCATTTCATATCTCAAAAATTACTCTAACAAAAAAGCAATTATCATTGTCAACACAAAAAATGAAGATGTTACTTTTTCTGTTAAAGCAAATATCGACAAGAATAATATTTATATTTCAAGCGGTGTCAAATTTATCGACGGGTCGATAAAAATAGCTCCTTACGGATATATAATTGCAAAGGTGGTAGATTAAATGAATTTTAATGTAAAAGAAGAAATTATAGCCCTCACTCCACAGTGGAAAGGAAAGAGACTTCCGGACGGAAGACCTTATGTTGAGGACAAATACCTCGATGCTCTTAAGAAAATGACTCTCGAAGAGGTCTGGAAGCCTATTTTTGTAAAGGGTTACGAGAATCAGTTTGTAGGCGGCGGCGTAAATCCCTTAAATGTTCTTCATGATGACGGAAGAAAGCTTATAGGCAGAGCCGTAACCTGTTCTTTCTGTCCAACAAGACCCGATCTTCATGAAACCATGTTTGCAGTCGGTGCTGCCGAGGGAAGAAGCGGAAATTACAACCAGTGGGTCATCGACTCTCTTGTTGAAAGAGACGTAGTTGTTGTCGATATGTTCGATAAGATTTATAAAGGAACATTTCTTGGCGGCAACCTGACAACCGCCATCAAAACAAGAACGAAAAATGGCGGAGCTGTTATTTGGGGCGGTATTCGCGATGTTGAGCAGATGAAGCAGGTTGATGGAGTTCAGGTATATTACAGAGGAATCGACCCCACACCTATCCGCGATTTTGTTATGACAGGTTTCAATTCTGTTGTTAACTTTGGCGGAGCTGTGTGTCTCCCCGGAGATGTTGTTTTTGGTGCAGGAGGCGGTGTGCTCTTTATTCCGAGCCATCTTGTGGCAGAGGTTGTTGACGGTGCAGCAAAAACTCATGTCAAGGATGATTTTGGCTTTGAAATGATCTCCCAGAACAAATTCACAACAGCGCAAATTGACAGAAATACCTGGACAGAAGAAATGCTCGACCTTCTCATGGACTTCATAAAGAACGACCCGAGAGGCGAGCCATACCGTGATCTTGACTGGTCTCACGAATATGATCTTGCAAGAAACGGCGACCCCAACGACACACAAACAGCACTTTAAATCCGAAAACGGCAGTGAAAACTGCCGTTTTTGTTTCGGAAGAGAGTCCAATCTCATCTTTTATTTTAAATTTTTTCTCCATGCTCCGGGGCTAACACCATAATATTTTTTGAACATTCTTGAAAAATTTGAAACGCTGTTAAAACCACAATGAAAAGCGGTTTCGGTTATGCTTTTGCCGATTTCAAGACGCCATTTTGCAACATATAATCTTCTCTCCAAAAGATATCTCTGCATGGTTTGTCCTGTTTCTTTTTTGAAAATATAAGCAAGATATTTTCTGTCAAGATTGACCATTTTGGCAAGTGTTTCAATCTTAATATCACTTTTAAAATTGTAAAAAATATATTCTTGAACCTCTCGTACATAGTTGTTTGTCTGGGCACCGGTTGAAAAAAGGTCAGCATACAAATTGAAAAGCATTGCCGCAAGGTGATATTCTCTTGACCAGGGAGCGTTATTGGTTGCGATCATTTCCTGAAATATTCCGGGCGCAACATTAAAAACAGGATCAAGCTCGGAGAATTTTTTGCTAAGCTCACCGTCAAAGCCTATCCAAACATAGTGCCATGGGTTATCTTTATCCGCAACATAGGAACATTTTTCGCCTTTGAGAATAATAAAGGCTTCACCGGAATTCACCTCATAAGCATTTCCGTTTTTATAAAGCACACCTTTGCCGCATTCAACATAATGAATCAAAGTGCAAGAATCTGAATATGAAGCTGATTCTCCAATTTTTCCCGGTTGACAGTGTTCATATCCCAAAAGAAGAGGATTTAAATCTTTGAAATTTTTATTAGTTAATGTTATATTTTTACGAATAAGGCATCCCTCCCGTACCGACATTATATCATATTTTTAATAAAAAATGCAATTAAAAAGTTTAAATACTGACACTATGACAAAAAACACTGTCATAAAGGATGGAAAAATTCATTTAAAATGTTATAATAAGCTTAAAATTCTAATATTTTATGCGAAAGGGATAAAAAGATGAAAAAAAACATAATGTCAGTTTTTGCCATAGCTCTAATCATCGCATCTATACTCGTTTTATCAGCTTATGCCGAGGACACAGTGGGGAATGATTATTATTATTCGATAGATGAAAATGGCATTCTAACGATAAGCGGTGAGGGAGATGGTGTTCTTGATTTTATGAGCACACCAACATCAGATGACCTAACTATGATACCGTGGCTTGAAAATGCCGATTTTATTTTCGAAATCATTGTTGATGCTGAAATAGTCACAGCGGCACCTTATACATTTTCAAATTTACCCAATTTGACCTCCGTAACGCTTCCGGCGACATTTTCGGATTTTGATTCGGAATTTCTTTTCGCTAATAATCCTAAGCTTACCCAGGTTAAGATCAGCGAAAGTACAAACAGTGGAGTTATTGACTTAACAGGCGCAAAAGCTTTGAGCGCAAGTGCGTTTGCGGGTTCATTCGACGGTGTTTTGCCGATAATTTATTTAGCTAAAGATCTTTCCGTTTCAGCTTTAGATCTTTCTGAAAATTGCGAAAACATTACATTTGTAACATATCCAACATCCGCTGCTGCAACAAGCATCCGTTCTCTTATAAAAACAGAAAAAGCAAATATTACTCTTGACTATTTTTCGGAAGATTATGACTCATCTTTGGCAAGAGCAGGCGCTGAAAGTAAATACAGTTGGAATATTGACACAGCAACAGGTAAGCTGACTATTACCCGAACAGTAACAAACTGGACATCCATTACATTCAGCTCCACCGCAAGCCTTAAGGCATGGAAAGAAATATGGAGAGACGCAATTATAAGTGTTGAATTTTCAAATTTCTCCTATTGTGCATTTTATAACAGCAGCAATGCCGGAGAATGTATGTTTGCCAATCTCCCTAACCTTGTAAGCGTACATATGAATGGTATCACCGAAATAAAGGAGCAAGCTACCGGAGGTTTTTTCAGTAACTGTCCATCTCTGACAACTGTTTCATTTAGCAGTACGCTCACCGAAGGTGTTGTGAGCCTTAAAGGTATTGAGAACCTTACAGGCGGAAATCTTGCTAATATGTTTGACGGCTGCAGTTCTGTTACAAAGGTTATTCTGCCGAGTGCAGGACTTATAAACGGGTCCAATACATATACCTACATATACGCATCTATGTTTAACAACTGTACAGCACTTAAGGAGATAACCATCCCAACCTATATAACAGAGATAAGAGCCGGTGCTTTTTCGGGATGCACATCACTTGAGAGTATTATCATTCCGAGCAATGTTGTAACATTGGGTACAGGTGCATTTAGCGGCTGTTCCGCTCTCAATGAGGTTACGATAAACGCAACCGGATTTTCCGTTTCAGGTCAAGTTTTTGATGACAGAGAGAGTCTTGTTGTTTACACACAGACCCGTGAAGATGCAAACACAATCAAGAGTGCCTTTGATTATGAGCTAACCGGAATAATCGCCCTTGTGAGCGATAGCGGCACTGTTGGAGAATATAGCTGGACAATTGATGGTGAAGGAACGCTGAAAATCACGGGCGAAGGCTCGGGTACACTCACATATGACGGCGAAATGCCTTGGATGGAATATGCAAATGATATTTCAGCGATCTCGGTAGAAGCTTCCATAACATCAGCGGATAATTATGCTTTTGCAAATCTTCCCAATGTTAAGTCGATAGTTCTTCCTGAGGCCTTTACAGTCATAAGCTCAGAATATATTTTTGCAAACAATCCAAAGCTTGAAGAGGTAGATCTTTCAAATGCTGCTTCAATCAGCGCAAGTGCTTTCTCCGGTTCTTTCGGTGAAGCTTCACCGCGAATAATGCTTTCAAAGAGTATTTCCGTTTCAGGCATTCTTCTTCCCGATTGTGATCAGATAACCTTTGTTTCTTATCCTACCTGTGATGCCGCAACGAGTGTTCGTTCTCTCATAAAGTATACAAACGCAAATATTAAGCTTGAATACTATTCAAAGGAATACGATCCATCACTTGTGAGAGATGGAAGCTACACTGATGGCAAAGCTTATACATGGACATTTGATGAAGAAACAGGCAAGCTTACGATCGCAAGCTCTGTTACAAGTGGCTGGAGTGCAAATCTTTGTCTTGACAGCAGAAGTCCCATCTATGAATGGAAGCAGATATGGCGAGATGCTATTATTCACATTGAAACCACGACAAGCGCAAGCGGCGGAATGATCTTTTGTCAAAATTACGGCAATGAGTTTTTCTTTGCCAATATGCCAAATCTTATTTCGATAAAGATGGATAGCGGTTATAATCAAATACAAGACTTAGTCTCAGGTGGTGTATTTGAAGGGAATCCCTCTCTCACAACACTTGGTTGGGGATCAAACTTTAAGGATGGTGAAATCAACCTTAAGGGCTTAACTTATTGGACAGGTCAGGAACCCGATTATATGTTCAGAGGATGTTCATCCATTAAAAAAGTAATTTTCAAAACACAGTCAATTTTGAACAGTGCAGATAAAACCGCAACCCCCTATATCTTTGTTTCAATGTTTGAGGGATGCACCTCACTTGTTGACATAACTTTGCCAACATATATAACATCTATTCAGTCAAAAGCTTTTGCAGGATGCACTTCACTCCGCAGTGTAACCTCCTCATCCACTTCGTTGACTTCTGTTGCCGAAAATGCGTTCCCCGATATTGAAGGACTCGTGATAAATGTCAGCAGCAGCGAAATCGCAGATCTTTTTGCTGATTTTGAATTTACCGATGTAGTTTATCCGGGAAAATTTTATAATGCAGTTGCAATGGACGGCTTTAGCGTTCGCATAGCGGATTATAACGGCCTGCGCGGACTGTTTTCGGTAAACAAGGGTATCGTCAATGATAATGAATCAAAAGGCTTTTCATTGCTTGAATACGGAACAATTATTGCTTCTGCCGAAAACAAGGCAAATTGCGTTCTTATCTCGGATGGAAACGGTGGATATATCGCTGACGGCGCAATAAAGACAGAAGTTTGGAATAAAGATGAAGGATTTGTCGGTAAATATCTTTACGATGCAGAAGACAAGACAGAGTTTGCTGTAACGGTAGTTGATTTTGCCGAGAAGAATTATCAGTCTGATGTTTATTTCTGCGCATATGAAATTTGGCAGGATTCGGACGGTAATAAAAATATCACATATACCGATTGTCAAGGAACGGATTATGATGAAGTAAGTCTTTATGATATCAGCTATGAAATGTGGAAAAACGGAATAGTTACCGATGAAATTGATAAGGACAGTATTGTGAAGGATATAATCAATTCTGTTCCCCTTGACGGTAAGAGAGTAATTTTCATAGGAAATTCTCATATTTTCTATGGTAATACAGTACTTTGCAAATATGCAACAGACACACTCACACAAGAGGGAAGAATGAACGATGAAGGTTATTTCTATCAGCTTTGCAAGGCAAACGGAATAGATGTGAATGTTACAAACTGGACTATAGGAAATCATCTCTTTGACGACTTCTTCTCCGGAAGTTGTTCTGCAAACAGAGGATGCGATGGAGTTGATCACGCATCATATCTTACCGATCCGTATTATGACTATGTTGTTGCTTGCTATGGAACAAAAGGTCAGGACAATTATTTGGAATGGCTTGATGTTATGATAAACTTCTTTAGTGAAGCAAACCCGAATGTAAAATTCTATCTTATGGCTCAGTCATCCGCTCACGGCATCGACAACAGAGCAACAGGCCCTGATACAGTATTCCTTGAGAGCTTGAAAACACTTGGTGAAAAGGGCGTAACAGTCATAGATTGGGGTAAGATAATTGCTGACATTGTGAACGGTGATGTTGAAGTTCCCGGAGCAACACTTGAATATAACAAAAACACATTTGTTGTAAACCAGAGTGCAAATGACGGCTATCATCCCAATCAGCTTACGGGTTATATCACAACTCTTATGACATACAGTATCATCACAGGTGAAAGTGCAGTCGGTCAGCCATATTATTTCTGCGGAGATGACTCCTATAGCTCGGATTATCAATATCGCACCTTTGATGAATTTATTTCGACATATTACACATATGACGGAGCAACAACAAACTATGATGATGTGTTTGCTTCTGAGAATGACATGACCGGAATACAGAAGCTGATCGACAAATATATTGACGAAAAACCGTACTTGAATTATAATTTTCAGCAATAAACAAAAAAGCCTATCTTAACACGAGATAGGCTTTTTACATATATTACTTTTTATAAACCTTTCTTGGTTCTGTCTTACTGTTTACGCAATCGGCTGTAATAATGACTTTTTTTAGATTCTCTTCCGAAGGAATATCATACATAAGATCGACCATGATCTCTTCCATGATGGAGCGAAGACCTCTTGCGCCGGTATTTCTTTCAAGTGCTTTTGCGGCAACAGCTTCAAGAGCATCATCTTCAAATTCCAGCTTTACTCCGTCCATCTCAAAAAGCTTGATATACTGCTTAACAAGAGAATTTTTAGGCTCGCTGATAATTCTGACAAGAGCATCCTTATCAAGATCGGAAAGGGGAACGATAACCGGTATTCTGCCCACAAGCTCGGGAATAAGACCGTATTTTACGATATCATGAGGATTGACGTCCCTATAAATACCGCTTTCCTTTTTCTCTGCTTTCTTTAAAATCTCACCGGAGAAGCCGATGGACTGATTACCTTTGCGCTTTTCAATGATCTGAGAAAGTCCGTCAAATGCACCGCCGCAAATAAAGAGGATATTCTCGGTATTGATCTGAATAAAATCTTGATTGGGGTGCTTTCTTCCGCCCTGGGGAGGAACATTTGCAACAGTTCCTTCAAGAATCTTCAAAAGTGCCTGCTGTACGCCCTCTCCCGAAACATCTCGGGTTATGGATCGGTTTTCACTCTTTCTTGATATCTTATCTATCTCATCGATATATATGATACCTCTTTCTGCAAGCTCGATATCGAAATCTGCCGCTTGAATGAGCCTCAGAAGGATATTTTCTACATCCTCGCCAACATATCCGGCTTCGGTAAGAGTTGTTGCATCCGCAATAGCAAAGGGCACCTTGAGAGTTTTTGCAAGGGTCTGAGCAAGGTAGGTTTTACCGACACCGGTAGGGCCTATAAGAAGCACGTTGCTCTTCTGAAGCTCAATAACGTCTTCTTTATCCTCGCTCTTTGCTTTCTTGAAATTCTCTTCACGGTTCATAATGCGCTTATAGTGATTATAAACGGCAACAGAAAGCGTTTTTTTTGCCTCGTCCTGACCGATGACATATTTATCAAGAGATTCCTTTATCTCTTTGGGGCGGGGAAGCGCCCCTGGAGCAAGATTTTCAAAGTCAACTGCGGGACCGACATTTGTGCTGATCAGCTCTTGGCAAGCGTCAACGCAATAATCGCAAATATAAACACCGTCGGGTGAAGGGATAAGAAAATTAACCTGAGTTTCGCCCCTTCCGCAAAAGGAGCAATATCTTGTAGGTTGATTGTTTTTAGTTGCCATCAGTTATAACCTTTCAATGAATTAGGCACGCTTGGTAAATACTTTATCAATAAGACCGTATTCAAGGGCCTGATCTGCTGTCATGAAATTATCTCTTTCTGTGTCTCTTTCGATTATGTCAAGTGCCTTACCCGTGTTCTCTGCAAGGATTTTATTAAGTCTGTCACGGGTACGAAGAATGTGATCAGCGTGTATCTTTATATCTGTTGCCTGACCTCTTGTTCCGCCTAGTGGCTGATGAATCATAATTTCGCTATTGGGAAGTGCAAATCTCTTTCCCTTTGCACCGGAAGAAAGAAGGAATGCGCCCATGCTCGCCGCCATGCCTATGCAGATGGTGGAAACATCACACTTAATAAAATTCATGGTATCATAAATTGCAAGTCCTGCGGAAACAGAGCCGCCGGGACTGTTTATATAAAGAGAAATATCCTTATCGGGGTCTTGCGCTTCAAGGAAAAGAAGCTGTGCAACCACAAGGGAAGCGGTTGTGTCATTAACCTCATCTGCAAGAAAAACGATTCTGTCATTAAGAAGCCTTGAATAGATATCATAAGCTCTCTCACCACGGTTGGTCTGTTCAATTACTGTTGGTACAAGTGCCATAATATTATCCTCCAAAATAAAAGTATTTATGATGAAAATGCCGCTCGGAAGCGGCAATTTTCAATGATAATTTATTTAATTATTCCTCTGCCTTAGGCTCTTCAGCCTTCTTTGCCGCAGGCTTTCTTGCTCTCTTTGGTTTTTCTGCCTCATCAGCGGGCTTTTCCTCAGCAGGTGCATCTTCAGCCTTTGCTGCGGTCTTCTTTGCAGTAGATTTCTTTGCAGTACTCTTCTTCGCAGGCTTGGACTCCTCAAGTGCCTTTTCTGTAATAACAGCCTTTTCCTTTACAAGCTCAACAGCCTTCTTAACCTTCATATCAGCTGCGATCATATCCACGGGAATGCTGTTCTTTGCCTCTTCTACAGGAACGTTATAAGCCTTTGCGATGCTCTCATACTCTTCATTTATATCGGCATCGGAAGCTACGATACCCTCAAGTTCTGCGATCTTCTCAAGAGCAAGGCGAGTCTTAACCTGCTTTTCAGCCTGGGGACGCATCTGCTCACGGAGAGTGTCGAGTGTAAGACCTGTATACTTGAAGTATGTGTTAAGATCGAGACCCTGCATTCTGAGTCTGGAATCGTAATCACGAACAAAGTTTTCTGTCTCTGCAACGAACATACATTCGGGAATATCAGCCTCAAGCTTTGCGATAAGAGCGGCAATGATCTGCTCCTCTATTTCAGCATCAGCAGTTCTTGCATGTCTTTCTTCGATTTTTGCCTTAACATCTGCCTTATATTCAGCAAATGTATCAAATTCGGAAACATCCTTTGCAAATTCGTCATCAAGCTCGGGAAGCTCTTCCTTTTCGATCTTATGAAGAACGCACTTAAAAACAGCGTCCTTACCCGCAAGCTCTGCAGCATGGTAATCAGCAGGGAACTTAACATTTACGTCAAAGCTATCGCCAACATTCATACCCACAATCTGCTCCTCAAAGCCGGGGATAAACTGACCGGAACCAAGCTTAAGTTTATGTCCTTCAGCCTTACCGCCATCAAACTGCTTATCGTCAACATAGCCGTCAAAGTCGATAACTGTTGTATCGCCCATTTCAGCGGCACGGTCTGTAACCTCTGTTTCTCTTGCGTTTCTTTCCTGAACTGTCTTGATCTCGCTGTCAACCTCTTCATCGGTAACGGGGATAACAGTCTTTGAAACCTCAATTCCGAAATAGTCCTTGATCTCGACCTCGGGCTTAACATAGACATCTGCCTTCATAACAAGACCGTTATCATCAACAGAAACGATATCAAATCCGGGATTTCCAACGATCTCAAGCTCGGATTCCTTTGCAGCTGCGTCATAAGCCTCGGGAAGGAGATCATTGATTGCGTCCTCATAGAAAACACCTGTGCCGTACATCTTTTCGATAACGGACTTGGGTGCCTTACCTTTACGGAAGCCGGGAACATTGATATTCTTAACGTTCTTGCGATAAACCTTCATAACAGCATCGTCGAAGGTCTTTTTGTCGATCGAGAATTCGATTTCATACTTATTTTTCTCGATCAGTTCCTTTTTTGTTAAACTCATTTTTGTCCTCCAAAAGAAATAAATGATGATTTTTTATATCCTATATATTTTATCCTTTTTATGCCAAAAAGTCAAGTGTTTCCGCGCATTTTCTTTAATATTTTTTTAATAATCGTCGAAAAATATGGGCATTGGAGCAAATTTCAGATAATCGGCAGACGTAAGAGTCATGGATATTCCCTCGAAAACTGTTGTTTTTTGAACAAAATAAGCACCGTGTATATGCCCGAAATAGCATCTGGCTATATTGTACTTATGTAGCATATCTATTATTGGTCTGCATTCATAACCGTTCCATACAGGAGGGAAGTGAAAAAACACCAAAATAGGAAGATTTACATCCCCGCCTTGCAGTTCTTTTGCCGATTTCAGACTCATTTCAAGGCGCATGGTTTCTCTATTGACAATTTTTTCAAAATCGGTTTCGCTGACTGTTTTTTGTTCCTTTTCATCATAGAACCATCCGCGTGTTCCGCAAACTATGCAATCTTCAAGTCTGAAAGCATTATTATGAAGCATTTTGATAGTTGTGATCCCGTTTTCTTCAAAGAAGTTCTCTATCTTGCCAACCGTTGACCACCAAAAATCGTGATTTCCTTTACTTATAATCTTCGTACCCGACAGAGAATCTATAAATTTGAGGTCGTCATATGCTTCTTCGAGCTTCATTGCCCAGGAAATATCACCCGGTATCATGACAGTATCTTCTTTGCAGACCACTGAACTCCAGTATTTCTTTATTCTCTCTGCGTGGTTAGCCCAATTTTGACCAAAAACCTCCATAGGTTTATTAGTTTTTTCCGAGAGAGAAAGATGGAGATCGGCTATTACAAATAATGACAAAGCAAAATCGCCCCTCTTTCGTATAAATTCTTTAATAGCTGTTAAAAATATAATCGGCTCAAAGAGCAATTATTTTTTACCGCAATGCGGTGTAAGGAGAAATAAGATGGAAGATAAGAAAAACTGCACAAGTGGTAATTGCAAGCATATCAGTGGCATAAACTGTGATGTTTGCAACTGCTATTATAATGCTGAAGGATGCTACTGCACAGCAGATAAGATCGCTGTTGGACCTTCTTATGCAACATCCTCAACAGACACAGTCTGCGCAACATTCAAAAAGAAAGACTGATATATTTTTTCAAATAGCGGGGCGAAATATCGCCCTGCTTATTATTTTGCAAAATTCAGAACCTCTGCAGGCATATCATCGGCATCGATTATCTTATCAAAAATAACCTTTCTATCGGCAAGCCTGCGAAGAGGATAAGCAATTTCTGTATTTGTATATGCGCTAAGCTCACTGAGTGCATCAAGTGGATCTGCAGGAGCAGTCTTTCCAAGTGCGGAATATACGTCTGCTGCGAATTTATAAGGGCTTGCAGTTGAATCCACAACTGTTACTCTTGCGTCCTTGTTTTCTGCGCAGTATCTCTCGGCTGCCGAAATACCGACAGCAGTATGTGTATCGCAGAGATATCCGTATTTTTCAAAGGTTTCTTTGATCGTCTTAGCAGTCTCATTTTCGTCTGCGTAATAACCCGAGAAGAGCTTGTCAATTTTTGCTTTTACATCCGGCGAAACGGTATATTTACCGTCCTCTGCAAGACGCTTCATATAAGAAGCGGTTTCGTCAGCACCTGCGCAGAAATAAAGAAGTCTCTCAAGATTGCTTGAAATGAGAATATCCATAGAGGGAGACATTGTAAGATGGAAC
>CAYPKQ010000047.1:0-14297 GCA_964411355.1 uncultured Lachnospiraceae bacterium | reverse complement strand
AATTGGAATTTATATGGTATTATTACTGTAAAATAATAGCTGTCAAAAGGTACACCCTATGACAGCGATTTTTTCTATGTGCTTTTTTTACATGAAAAATGCTTTAATGCGTCGGAGAGGACAGAAAACACAGCACTTGTAAAAGTATTGTATTGACATTTCGCTCTTTTTGTAGTATAATTCTATAAAAATTCTCTTGGAGCAGGAAAATGTCAGTTAAGAATAATTATACACACACGCTTTGGGCAAGCTGCATAGGCTATGTTGTCCAAGCTATCGTAATAAATTTTTCACCTTTGCTTTTTGTTATGTTCAATGAGTCAATGGGAATCGGTTACAGCAGTATTTCGCTTCTTATAACCCTTACATTTCTTATTCAGCTTACGGTCGATCTCGTTTGTCCGCCGCTTATTGACAAATTGGGGTATAGGATTAGCGTCGTTATCGCACATTTGTTTGTAGGTGTGGGATTTGTTCTTCTTGCTATCCTCCCGGATATTATGTCCGATCCTTATATTGGCATTTTGATTTCTCTTACTGTTGCTTCGATTGGCGGCGGACTTATTGAGGTCGTTGTCAGCCCCATTGTTGAAGCCTGTCCGCATGAAAATAAAAACGGATATATGTGTCTGCTTCATTCCTTTTACTGCTGGGGTCATGTTTTTGTTATTTTGCTTTCTGTTGGCTTTTTTGCGGTTTTCGGCATGGAAAAATGGCAGATTTTGTCTCTTGTTTTTGCACTTGTGCCGTTTTTGAATATTTTTTATTATCTGCAAGTTCCCATTGTTACTCTTGATGAAGCCGCCGTTAAAAACACCGGTGAGCACAGCATAAAATTAAGTCAGCTTATAAAAAACAAGCTGTTTTGGCTTATGTTCTTGCTGATGCTTTGTGCGGGGGCTTGCGAGCTTTCGGTTGCTCAGTGGGCGTCGGCGCTTGCAGAGCAGGGGCTTGGCGTTTCCAAAACGGTTGGCGACCTCGCAGGACCTCTTACATTTGCTGTTCTTATGGGAACATCACGTGTGGTTTATTCTCGCTTCGGAAACAAAATTCCGCTCAAAAATTATATGTTGTTTTGCGCAATTCTTTGCCTTGTCAGCTATCTTATGATAACTCTTTCACCTTATCCTTCACTTTCTCTTGTGGGATGCGCTGTTTGCGGATGGTCTGTTGGCGTTATGTGGCCGGGAACTTACAGCTTAGCTTCTATTGAGCTCAGGCGTGGAAGTACGGCGATGTTTGCAATTCTTGCCCTTGCCGGTGACATCGGATGCTCACTTGGTCCCTCTCTTGTAGGACTTGTTTCCGAAAACGCAGGTAATAACCTGTTTTGCGGCATTTCTGCCGCAATGATATTTCCGATTGTTATGATTTTCGGAGTTTTGCTTTGCATAAAAATTGGTAACAAATAATTATCTTGATTTGAGCTTCATTGACATTTGCTTGATTTTATGATATAATTAAATTCAATAAAATGAAAGAAAGGTGATAACATGAAAACTTCATTGGTTATTCTTGCGGCCGGCATTGGCTCACGTTTTGGAGGCGGAGTTAAACAGATCGCTCCCGTAGGTCCGGGCGGCGAGATCATAATTGATTATTCGATTAAGGACGCTCTTGATGCCGGATTTGACAAGGTGGTTTTTATCATCAGACACGATATTGAAAATGACTTTAAGGAAGCAGTGGGTAATCGCATTGAAAAGCTTTGCGAGGTTGAATATGTTTTCCAGTCGGTGGATGATCTGCCGTATTATCCCGAGTGTGCTTCCGAGCGCAAGAAGCCTTGGGGAACTACCCATGCACTCTGGAGCGCAAGAAATGCTGTTAATGAGCCTTTTCTTGTTATAAATGCGGATGATTATTATGGCAAGGATGCTTATAAGACAGCTCACGATTTTCTCGTTTCGATAGGAAATAACGAAAAGCCATTGTTTGGTATGATCGGCTTTGTCCTGGCAAATACCCTCAGCGATAACGGCGGTGTTACAAGAGGCGTTTGCAATACAGATGAGTTCGGTACGCTTAAAAACGTTGTTGAGACCTATGAAATAAAAAAGACCGAGAAGGGTGCCCTTGGTATAGCTAACGGCAAGGAGACCTGTCTCGATCTTAATTCTCTTGTTTCTATGAATATGTGGTGCTTTACTCCGGAGATTTTTGAAAAATCCGAAGCCGCACTTGTTGATTTTCTGAAATCGCTTTCAAAGGAAGATGTAAAAAAAGAGCACGTTTTGCCAACTCTTGTGGGCGATCTTCTTTCAGAAAACGAGATAAATGTCAAGGTCATGTCATCGAAAGACGAATGGGTAGGGGTTACTTACGCAGAGGACAAGCCGTATGTTATGAACTATTTTAAAAAGCTCATCGAGGACGGCGTTTATCCCGAAAGGCTCTATTAATTTTTAATGCAGTATAGATTCAGATCCCAAGCGGGATAGTATCTGAATCTTCTAAGATAAAACCTATAATCTCCAAGCTCGCGCACCAGCTTTGGAAGGCTGAAGATATCCTCGCTTCTGTGGTAAAGAGAGACGAGCAGATCGGGTGCGTACTTTTTAATCGTCTCTTTTGAGCCGTAAAGCGCTTCTTTTTCCGAGCCCTCAACGTCATATTTTATATAGTCGACCTTTTTGCCGCAAAGTATTTTGTCAAGGGATCTTGCTTCGATTTCAATGGGCTTTTTACCGCTCAATGTGGCTGTATTTCCCGAAACATTTGAGTTCCTGTTACCGCTTCCGTCAAAATAGAGAGTTTCGGACTTGTCCCATGCGGCACAGTTGTAGCAGAAAACGTCAAATTTTTGCTCTGATTCTGCATATGATGAGAGCTTTTTGAATGTACGCTTGTCCGGCTCAAGAGCATAGACGCTTTTTATTTTTTCCGCATATAATGAAAGCTCACGTATCGTATCGCCGTTGTATGCACCAAGGTCAGCATAGGAAGTGTAACTGTCGGGTCTTAAAATCTGCTCATAAACCTCATCTTTTGTGCAGACACTTTGATTCAGATATTCGGTTTTACCGGTGAGCTTTGCGTTTATTACCGATTTGAATACTTCTTTTGATTTTTCGTCCTCGAAAAGATTATAAACCTCTTCGATTTCGGAAATGTGTGCTTTGCAAAAATCCATATCAAAAAGTGTTTCACCGAAAACCGGAACATCGGGCACGAGAAGCTCGGTTTCGCTTACAATTTTGTCGATTTTTTCGAGAACATCGGGTAGGGAAGTGGCAAATGACAGGAGCACTACAAAATCCGAATATTTTTCCTTGATCTCACCGTAAGTGAGAACAGTTTTTCCGTGGAATGAGTGCCCTCTGACAAATCCGTCGCTTGCGAAAAAATCGCTGATCTCAATGCCTTTTTTCTCGCAGATATTCAGAATTTTGTCAGCACCGTTGCCCATTCCGTACATAACGATTTTTTTGCCGCATTCTGCGAGATATTGCCATATATCACGCTCGGCTGAAATAATATTATTCATAATAATTCCTTTTGTTTTTGGAGGTAAAAATGGATTGTCTGTTTTGTAAAATCATTGAGGGCGAGATTCCCTCAACAAAGGTTTTTGAGAATGAATATGTTTACGCATTCAGGGATATAAATCCTCAGATGCCCGTGCATATCATCATCGTTCCAAAAGAGCATATGGCGTCTGCCGATGAAGTAAGCTCTGAAAACAGCCTTTATATTGCAAAAATATTCGAGGTTGTGCCGCAGATCGCAAAGGCGGAGGGACTTGCGAACGGTTACCGTGTTATCACTAACTGTGGTGATGACGCTTGCCAAAGCGTAAAGCATTTGCATTTCCACATCCTCGGCGGCGGAAAAATGACCGATAAAATGGGATAAAATAAGGCGGTTGTCATATGGCAACCGTTTTTATTTTATCCTATTTTTGCGCATGTGTCAATATCGAGATACAAAAATTTCAAAATTATTGACAAATTGAGAAAAATGTGCTATAATCTACCTACGACACAGTAGAATAATTTTGTCCCAGGTTTACGTTTGGCAAAAACGTAAGCTTTGCTTGTCATATTTGAACTTGGGATGATATGAACTGTGTCGCAACAGAAGCGAAACTGCGTTTTTCGTGCGCAGCTTCGTCTGCGCACTTTTATTTGCAGAAATATTTGCAACAAAAGAGATTCAACCAAACAACGAAGCTAAGGTTTCAATAGAAATCCCTGATGGTATGGATGGCGATTATTGTAAGGTGTATAGACAAGAAATTAGCGGTGAAATGACAGATATGAACGCTAAACGTTGCGGTAATAATCTTGTTTTCTCAACCGACCACTTCAGCATTTATATTGTTGCACAAGTTTCGGAAAAGGATTTGATTTATGGTGATGTCAACGGAGACGGAATTGTCGATGTAAAAGACATAGTTCTTTTTGCTCAATATCTTGCGAGTTGGAATGTTGAGATTGACGAAGCTACTGCAGACTGTAATGCTGATGGTGCTATCAACATTTTGGATGTGGTTCTTCTTGCTCAACATCTTGCCTGGTGGGAAGTTACACTCGGTTAAAAAATCAGGGCGGTTCGTTTTGAACCGCCCTGAAATTTTTATTTAACAAATTCGGAATAAATTGCTTTAAGTGCCGTTTCCAGCTCTTTTTCGTCAACTCCGATGATGACATTAAGCTCGCTTGAGCCCTGGTCGATCATGCGGATATTAACATCAGCCGATGAAACCGCACTTACGATCCTTGCAGCCGTACCTTTGGCTTTGACCATACCGCGTCCAACTACCGCAAGAAGAGCAATGCCGTTATCAACGTTAATTGTATCGGGCTTAACCGCTCTTGTAAGAGAATTTAAGATCTTCTCCTGCTTTTCTTCAATAACCGAAGTCTGAACTATAACGCACATTGTGTCAATACCGGAGGGAAGATGCTCAAATGATACATCATTATCCTCAAATACTTCAAGAACTTTGCGTCCGAAGCCGACCTCGGAGTTCATCATATCCTTTTCAATGGTGATTGCGGTAAATCCGCGTTTGCCTGCGATACCTGTGATGACCTTTTTGGCGTCATAGTCTTTAGCGCAGGGAACGATCATTGTTCCTCTGTCCTCGGGAGCGTTTGTATTCTTGATGTTTATCGGAATACCTGCGATGCGAACAGGGAAGATGGCATCTTCATGAAGCACTGTTGCGCCCATATATGAAAGCTCGCGAAGCTCGCGGTATGTGATGGTGTCAATAGCACAGGGATTATCAACTATTCTCGGGTCAGCCATCATAAAGCCGGAAACATCGGTCCAGTTCTCATAAAGATCAGCACCCGCTGCGCGGGCAACGATAGAACCGGTAATATCGGAGCCGCCTCTGGAGAATGTTTTGATCGTTCCGTTGGGCATAACTCCGTAAAATCCGGGAATAACAGCGTGTTCATGCTTTTTCAGCTCTTCGGAGAGAATTGCGTTGGTCTTTTCATCGTCGAAAGTGCCGTTTTCCTTGAAAAGAATAACATTTTCGGCATCAATAAAATCAAATCCGAGGTACTTCGCAAGAATAAGACCGTTGAGATATTCACCGCGGCTTGCGGCAAAATCGCGACCTGAGCTATGGAGCATTGCATTTTTTACATATGTAAGCTCACCGTCAATATTGAAATTAAGACCGAGGTCAGCTATGATCTCATTATATCTCTTGCAAATAAGCGCAAAATATTCCTCGATATCTTCCTTTGCCTTTATCATTTCATAGCAACGATAAAGCATATCGGTAACTTTTGTGTCATCCTTTGATCTCTTTCCGGGAGCGGATGGGACAACAAAACGACGTGCAGGGTCTTCTTTGATGATTTTTGCTACCTGCTTAAAATGTTCTGCATCGGCGAGGGAGCTGCCGCCGAATTTTACAACCTTGAGCTGCATATTTTTTCTCCTTAAAACGATATTTATACTATTATATTAAATTTTTCTCACTCTGTCAAGAGGATTTAGCTAATGTTACAAAAAAATATCTTAAATTTTGTAACATTAACCAAAAAGCAAACTTTTGAGGAAAAAACATTGTAAAAAATTCATATTTATGATATAATTGCATATGTGTGTCCTAATGATAATCAAACCGCACAAAAAGGCATATATTCATGTCATAATATCATGAAATGAAAATTGACATTGTATTTCGGGTGTGATATAATATTTTACGGTAAAAGATGTCAACACAAGACAAAAACTGCGCAAAATTATTATAGAACATTCGCATTATTTATGGTAAAATTATTTTAGATATTTTTTAATTTCTAAGAAAGAAAGGAAAGAAACAAAATGAAAAACAATTTCTCAAGGTTGCTTCTTGCTTGTGTTTTTGTATTCGTGCTTGCTGTGACATTTGCTTTCTCTGCATTTGCACTTACAAGCTATACAAACACAACTTATTCAACCAACTACTTCTATGGCGATACGGATAAAGATCCGATGACATATGCCGTAGGCGAAACCATGACATTTACAGTGTCACTTAAATCCTCTTCGGGGGATCTTGTTTCTGTGCCTTATTTCTCCTATTCTTTTTCGGGAGATGACGGTGTTTCAAGCAGTGGCAAGGTAAGCGGTGCCGCAGGCACTCTCACAGTCACCCACAAGATCACTTGCCCCGGTTTTGTGCGCCTTACAGTTAAGGCACTGGATTCCGAAGGAAATGAGCTGTCTTATCTTAGCGGTACCGACACAAAATACGTCCGTTTCCAGGGCGGTGCTTGTGCTGAATGGGAAAAGATCGAGACTGCCATGGCAGAGCCGGATGATTTTGATGAATATTGGGAAAGAACCCTCGCAGAGCTTGATGCGGTTTATCCATCTATTTATGATTTGAAAAAGGATACAACCAATTCCGATGCGAATTATACTGTCTATGACCTTTATGTAAACGCTCCCGGCAGCAAGAATTTCCTTAATACCGCTGCAGATGGCGAAGAGCCAAACGGCGCTACATATATGGCAGGTAAGCTTACCATTCCAAACAATATCGAAGCCGGTGAAGCTAAATTCAAGCTCGGTTTCCAGGGTGCGGGGGTTTATACATCCCCCGGTATATCAAAAACAGCAGGATATGTAACTCTTAATGTTTATGCTCACAGTATTGAGCTTAGCCGTGAATCTTCATATTATACAGACCTAAACAGCGGACTGCTCAATGGTTATATGAGACGTGCGCTTTATAACGATAATGCAGAGGAAAGCTATACGAAGTATATGATCCTTCGTGACCTTCAGGCTGTTCGTTTCCTTAAAGCCTTCTTTGGCGAAGGCGGTGACGTTGATACCTTTAACGAAATAGACGTTTCTGCTTGGAAGGGACTTTGGAATGGCAAGGATATTGAGGTTTCGGGTCAGAGTCAAGGTGGATTTCAGGCTATAGCTGTCGCGGCACTTGATCACGATATTTCGCTTTGTACTCCCTTGGTTCCTTGTTGGTGCGATATGTATTCAAGAACTTATTTCTCCACAAGAAGGATGATGAGCCTTGTTTACGAGCATTATTCCCAGAAATATTTTGATTCTGTTGCTCTTGGCAAGAGAATTGTGTGTAAAACATATGTTTCAACAGGATTTGGCGATGACACTTGTCCCGCTACCGGTGTTGTTGCGGCTTATAACGCAATGACCTGTGAAAAACAATTGTTTATTTACCAAGGAATGGAACACCAGGTGGTGACCACTTATGCAAGCGGTGTCGCAAAGCAGAAATATTCATCTGAATATGAAAATTTCAAGATTCCCTTTAACCGGACTTTTACCTTTGACTATGAAATCGCAAGCGTTGACGGTGACGCCTTCGAGCTTCTTTCCGATGGCAAGACGGTTAAGGCGGTTTCTATGGGTACAGCAACCGTTACTTTTGCCGATGGCAATCATTATCCGATTGTTGTCGAGACAGAAGCTGCTACCTATGACCTTATTCTCTCCGATACAGCTCTTGACCAAGATGTTATCGACGGATTTGCAAAATCTATCTATGCAAGAACAACTCACACTGCATATGCAGGTTCTTCATGGGCAGACTTTTCATCCGAAATCGGTTCGGGCAATGCTGTAAAGGGAAGAACTTACTATGTAATTTCCAATTTTGAAGGTACTGCTTCATATACTGCAGATGAAATGTATCAGCTTTATGAAAGCTCCGGTGCAGATTACCTTATTATGATTCCCGGCGCATCTATTGATGCCACGGACATTGCAATGTATGCTATGCAGCTTCAGCCCGAAGTATATCCCAATGCGTATGTATGTGCAGACGGCGAGCTTACAAGCTATCAGGCAGGCAGAGATGCGGGTAACAATATAGTTTCCATAATTGAAAAGAATAAGCCCGTTCTTGATGCAGATTATAAGATCTATAAGCTTGGCGGAGAAGAGCTTAAGACTCTTTCGGTGCTTGCAAGCGGCGAAACCTTGTCTTTTGCGGTAATTCCGAATAATCTTTACAATATCAGCGATGTTTCCATTTCCGTGTCCGGACTTGAATTTGATAAGAATTCTATGACGATTACAGGTGATTCTGACGGTGGATACGTCTATATAAACAGTAATAAATATACTGTTTATGCAAGTGCTGTTGCATCCGGAAATGAGGATGGTTACTCCTGGCTTATCGATAATGACGGCAAGCTTACCGTTCTTTCTGAGGGTGAAATTTCAGATGAAAGCTATCCTTGGGAGAGCTATGCTTCAGAAATCACAGAAATTGAGATAACTGTTGGAGTTACAAAGGTTGCTTCAGGTGCTTTTGCAGGCGTTACCAACCTTACAAAGCTTACTCTTCCTTATACACTTACAGAAATTGCAGATGATGCAGTAAGCAGTGCTTCTTCTTATACAGTTTATGGATATGAGTCAAATGCTGCTTCTGTTGCGTTTGCAGAAAATAACGGTCTTGTTTTCTCCTCTCTTGGCGCTTGCGGTTATGCAGGTACTTCACTTATGTGGGAATATAAAGACGGCGTCCTTTATATCACGGGTAACGGTACAACGGTTGAATCGGGCTGCGAAGGCTATCTGAAAGAATCGACTTCCGCTTGGTATTCTTACTATAAGAATATAACCAAGGTTGTTGTTTGTGATTCTGTAACGACAATTGGTACATATTGTTTCTATAATATGGACGCACTCACGGAAATCGAGTTGACTTCGAATGTAAAAACAATTAAATCAAATGCTTTCATGGCATCCGACAATATTTCCTCAATTTACATCAGAGGAAATGAACCCGAAGCGGGCGTTCTCGACCTTTCATGTGTAACGAGCTTTATTGGCGGCTATCAGTTTGATAGTGGTGCGAAGTATGCAACAAAGCTCATTCTTTCGGATGATCTTACAGGCACAATCGGTGATAAGTTCTTTACAACCAACTCAAAATTGACAGAGCTTACCATCCCCGCAGGTGTTACAAGCCTTGCTAACAGAAGTATTTCCGGTAACTCTGCGCTTAAAAAACTCACAATTCTCGGTAAGGATACTGCAATCGGGGCTGAAGCTCTTGTATATAGTGCTTCTTCCTCAACGAAGCTTGATGTAATCTATGGCGTAATCGGTTCTCCTGCCGAAACCTTTGCAAAGAACAATAATATCGAGTTTGTTGATCTGACCGGTGATAAGTATGACGGTGAAGTTGTTATTAACGGTGAATGCGGAATCGACGTATATTTTAAGCTTGTTGAAAATGATACAGCAGATACCTATATACTTTATTTCTATGGAACAGGAACAGAAATTGTCAGTGGAAATAGTGCTTCTTCGCTTAATGCTCCTTGGGCAGCTTATGGCGATAAGATAACAAATGTTGTTTATCGCGGCTCTATTGCGAGCATGGGCTCTTACAATCTCGCAGGACTTTCAAGTCTCGAATCTATTGAACTTGATGGCTGTGATTTTACAGACATTTGCGAAAATGCCTTTGCAGGCGCAGGTGTTTCGGGGGCGTTTGAGATTCCCGAAGAAGTAACCGAAATTGATGCTAATGCTTTTGCAGGTCTTAGCGGACTTGATACCGTTATTATTTGCAATCCGGAGACTGTCATTGATGACGCTGCATTTGAAGGTTGCGTAATCTCAACCGTTTACGGCTTCTATAATTCAACAGCCGAGACCTTTGCATCATCAATCGGCGCAACATTTAAAAATATCAATGAATATCTCCCCGTTGCAACCGGTTATCTTTACGCAACATGGAATGGTTCGCCCACAGTTAATACAAGATGGTATTATGATAAGGCAACAAAGACACTCTCATTTGAATCTCTTGCAGCAGCCGGAGCATGGAATGAGTGCGGTAATACCAGCTACGGAACAGATAACAAGGTAGCATGGTCTATCTTTAAGAATGAAATTGAAAAGGTTATTATCGGTCCCGGTCTTAAGAAGGTTTCAAACAATGCATTCAAAGGTTATACCGCCCTTAAGGTCGTAGAACTGACTTCCGAAGTAGGACAGATCGATGCAAGCGCATTCTACAACTGTACAAGCCTTGATACCATATATATTGCAGGAAATGTTCCTGTTGAAGGCATTGCTGATCTTCACCATGTTGCTACTCTTGATAGTCAGGCAAGTGTTTTCGTCGGATGTGCGTTTGATAAGGTTATCTTCAATTCCTCTGAAACAGCTATAAAGGACGGTAGCTTTGCAAATTCTGCAGTTACGACAGTTATCGGTAATTCCACTACAACAGAGACTCTTGCCACATCCATTGGTGCTGATGTCGTGACCGGATATTCCCAGAGCGGTATGATTTGGACTCTTGACGGAGCAACTCTTACAGTTTATGCCGGAGCAACTCCTACAGCGGTTTCTGCTTGGTCTGATTATGCTGAAACTGTTACAAAGATCGTGTTTGAGACTGAGAGTGATATTTCTACTCTTAATACAGGCATTTTTGACGTCTTTACCGCTCTTGAAGAGGTTCTCTTTAAGTGTGATGCTCCCGAAAGCGTTGCTGCGAGCTGCTTTGGCACAAATAATATAACTGTTTATTATGCAGAGGGCACAAGCGGCTTCACAACACCCACCTGGAACGGTTATAGTTGCCTTGAAGAGGGAAGTACCCTCGAACTTGTTGCAAGTGGACTTTGTAAGGAGGGCGGTTACACATGGGCTCTTGATGATCTCGGTACTCTCACCATCAGCGGAGAGGGTGACGGAACACTTTCATTTACAGAAAATCCGGATTGGAACACTCTTGACAGAATACCGTGGAATAAGTATTCTGATAGCATCAAGAAGGTCGTTATCGAGGAAGAAACAAAGATAACAATGGTTGCAGCATACGGTCTTTCTAATATGAAAAACTGTACGACCATTATTATCCCCACAACTCTTACAAATCTTGGTGAATACAATGTTCTTTGCAATATGTATAACCTCAGCACCGTAGCTGTGCAGGGAAATGAGGTTATTGAGGGCGTTATTGACCTTCGTAATGTAACAAGCTTCAATAGTCAGCTCTTTGAAGCATCATTTAAGAATGTTAAGCCTACTATTTATCTCCCTGCAAATCCGACCATTTCCATAGTAAAATGGGGTGCCGGATGTGGAGAAATGACAGTGGTAACTTATCCTACGTCAACAACTGCAACACTTATTAGAAAACTTGCAAAACAGCAGGCAGGTGCTGCTCCAAGTGCTTATCTTCCTACAAAGATCACTCTTAAGTATTACACAGCAGAACAGGATGCTACTCTTGTAAGAAGCGGATCGCAGGTAGCAGACTATGTTGCTTTTGATTGGGAGTTTGATGAAGCAACCGGAACTCTTACATTCACAAAGCCAGCAAATGCAATGAGTTGGAATGAGCTTTGCTTTAACAGTTATGCATATGCAAAGCCTTTCCTTGATTGGATGGCTATTTGGAAGGATGCTGTCATTCATGTTAATGTTGCTTCAAGCTTCAGCAAGTTCCAGATCAACGGCGGAATTGCAAGCCCGTTCAAGAATGCATTTAATCTTATAAGCTTTAAATTCTCAGGCAATTCTTCTCTCGAATTCCAGTTCAGCGGCTCCGGCGGGTTCTTTGAGGGATGTGAATCTCTCACAACCTTTGGATTCAGCAGTAGCTTTAATGAAGGTGTTATTGACCTTTCCGGCATTTCGTCATATTCCGGAGATGGTGCAAATAGCAGTATGTTCAAGGGGTGCACCTCAATAACATGTGTCAAAATGCGTTCAAGTGCTCCCAATGCAGCAGCAACAGGAGTAACAAACCACACATGGATCACAAATTCAATGTTCAGTGGCTGTACTGCACTTCGCAGTATAGAGATCCCCGCATGGGTAACAAAGATCGATTCAAATGCTTTTGCAGGCTGTACTTCTCTTAAAAATGTAACGCTTAACGGTTTGCCGGAAATTGCTGCACTTTCTGCATTCCCGGATAATGAGGGTCAGGCACTTATCATTAAATGTCCCGATCAGGCAACTGCAGATACCATAAATGCGCTCGGATATACTTATACTAAGGCTGTTTACATCGATCTTGGCAACTTCAATAGCGCGATCACGATGGAAGGCTATGCTGTCAGACTTAGGACATATAACGGTCTCCGCGGTCTCTTTAGCTTTGATAATTCTGTTATAACCACTAATAAAGACTATGGCTTTACACTTGTTGAATACGGAGCACTTTTCGCTTCACAGGCATCCTACAATAAATATGGAGTTGATTTGACGCTTGACAACGGCGTTTATACAACACCTTCAAGTGCTATTGCAAAGAGAGTGGTTTACGCCGGTGGCGAAATAGTTGGTAACACTCTTAATACTTCCACCGAAGAATTCACTAAATTTGCTGCATCTATTATAAATTTCAGCTCGAATTTCAAAACTAATGTATATATTTGCGGATACGAAATTTGGGAAGATGCTTCGGGTGAAAGGATTATAGTATATACCGACTTTGAAGATGACTCATATGATTTCACAAATATCTATCAGATAAGCCTTAATCTTTACAGAGACGGTTATGTAAATGCCGAAAACGATGAGGGCATCGTTTGGGATATCCTCTCAGCTAACGGTGCTGTAACCCTTGTGGCGGGAACAGATTATACTTATAATGAGGGTCAAACCGACCTTGACGGAAATTCTCTTGAAACAAAATTTGTATTCAGAGATGTTCCTGCGGTTTATCAGTCCGGTTCTATAACCTTTACTAAATCCGACCTTACCATCACTCTTCTTGAAGACGGTGATAACTATGTTGCGGTTTACAGAGGTGAAGGTGTTGTTCCCGGTGCTAATGCCTGGAGTAAAGTGAGATCACCTCAGCTTTCGTCTAACTTCTGCGATACTCTTGTGCTGTCTAAAGTTCCTAATCCTAAGATGGCAGCCTCTGCAGCCGCCAAAATCAAAGCAATTGTTCTTGATTATGGTGTAACAGAGGTTCAGTCTGCCGGTTTCTCACAGATATCTTCTTTTGAAAAGCTTGTATATTCAACTTCCCTTAAGAAGCTTGGCGGAACAATGTTTGTTTCATGCGGTGCTCTGAACACAGCATATTGTGCTGATGTAACCGACCCCAATTTTGTTCCCAAGAGTAATGTTGTTGATTTTAGCGGACTTACATCTGTTGACGCAGGATATATGTTTGTATCGGCTAAGAAGATCCAGTATGTTCGTCTTCCTGCTAATATTGGAACCGGTGCAAAAGGAATCTTCAATAACGATTCGCTCCTTAAGGCTGTAAGCTGCGGAACAGCAGAGCTTGTAGATGGTGTGATCGACTTCTCGCAGACAAGTTTAACATCATTTGGAGATTATTCCTTTGCTACAGTTTCTAATATAACCACGCTTAAGCTTCCAGAAACCATAACTACATTCTTCGATTTGAGCGGTACAACCGAGAGACACGCATTTGCTTCGTCTTCCTCGAACGGAACAAGTGCTTGCGGAATCAGAACTATCATTACAGAAAATGAAGTTAAAGATATTTCGGACTATATCACAAATTATGGCGAAGCTATGAAGCTTACATATACTTGGACAAATCAAGAATAACAAAAAAATTGGGCGGATGTGCATTGCGCATCCGCCTTTTTTACTCGAATTTAATATAATAGAAAAATGAGAAGAGTGAAGAGTACAAATTTGTCTATCGGCAATAAAAAAGATGTTTTTGCATTTCTTATGCGGAGATTTAACTCTCGCAGTATTATTTCATATTCGGCTCATGCCGAATATGAAATAATTTCCTTGCGGAATTTGTGAAATATTGCTCCTGTTGGTCGCAATGTGAAATGAAATTTGCCCACATTCGCGTCAGCGAATATTTCACATTT